>JAMOOB010000086.1 GCA_027066265.1 Desulfurococcales archaeon | reverse complement strand
TCGTTCTACCGTGAATGGGCTGAACCCGTAGATCCGTACTACGTCGAGGAGATGATCGTGGTTCCAGAGAACCTCGATGATTGGATGCGTCTGCTATCGCTATCTACCGAAAGGAGGTTCGTACCACCACAGAAACTCGTTGTCGTTCCTAGGAAACCCATAGCTGTCGAGGTAAGGAGGAAGGTGAGGATCTGTAGACTCGAGATCGATGGGAAGATCTTTAGCTTGATTCTACCGGGTGAACGTTCTTGAGCTCCAACGTTCTACGCATAGCAATCCCACCACCAACTCTACACGTGTTCCGCGATACCTACCTCACGGCGATGGTGTACCCGTTGACGGCCGTAGTGAACGAGGTCGAGTCGCTGAACTACCTCTACGATCGTGGTAGAGGGATCGAGTACCTAGAGATACGGTTCCGGGATAGAACGGGTTTCGATAGGTACGTCGATGCTCTAAAGCAACTCAATCCACGTATCGATGCGAATACGCTTCGAACTGTATTCAGTGATTGGGAGTTCTACTACGATAGTGCTACCCATTCCTACGTACTTCGATGCGCTCAAACAAGGTTCCAACGATTCGTGTACGGAGCGAAACTTGTGGAGGTCTCTAGGCTCTTCTACTCTAGGGATTGGAAAACCTTCGTTAGAGAGGAAGAGGTTTCTAGAGGAGGTACTCCAAAACGTAAGAAAGGTTTCCTCGATGTATACCTTAACAGCGTGATAGATTTCACGGTGGATCGTATTCGTGGGGTAAGGATCGAGGAGGTTGGTAGAGAGCTATTCATAGTCCTATCGTCGGTACCTACCTCGAGAGATCAACTCGCAACGCTTGCAGCTATATTCAGCGAGCTCTATACGGTGTCCCGAAACGCTGTACAGATCAGGGATAGGCTACGCAAGGTTCTCGGGACGAAGCTCAGCGTTGAGTATCCCGATATCGCTACGCTCTTCGTGAAGCTCCGCATAATCGATGCGCTGAGTAGGCAGGGAATCGATATTAGTCGAAGCGTATTCGAGTTCAGGTTCTACGATATCGAGTACCGTGGGAGGGGGAGGAACGTAGAGTACAAGTACGTCTATGTAGGGGACAGCGTTTCGAGTAGCGATGTGTACATGCTTAGCGAAGCC
>JAMOOB010000085.1 GCA_027066265.1 Desulfurococcales archaeon | reverse complement strand
GTGATGCTTGTTGTAGGTCTCTTTGTTGGATTCCTTATAGGTCATGTAGTAGGTTACGAGAAGGGTCTGAACGAAGGTTCCGATACATGGAAAATGTTGTATCCTGTATAGAGACGACAGCGTTCATTGCGGAAGCTGTATCGGATACTCTAGCAGCGATAGATACAGCGAGAGCAACAGTGTTTCTACTAGATGCCCATGCAACCATCCAAACCCTAACGGAAAGTTCTTCAAATGTCTTCACGACCATGTACAGTAGGCAAAAGTATTTCGCTGATCGAACGATTGGATTGCTCGATATAGCATACGAATTCGTTGGTAAAGCAAAGGTAGAGAACCGCGATGTAGCGGCAAAGATAGATCTCCTAAAGTCGAAGATCACAGAACTAAAACAGCTTGCATCTCAGTTGAGAGTGATAGCATACAAACAAGAGTTGACTAGATCCGATATCGATAAAGCTTTCGCTATACTCAACAGCATGGAGAAGTATAGAGACGAGATAAGCAAGCTAGGTTTAGAGATCCTCGAAGATATGATGTCTCAACCTTGAATTGAATACATCTAAAGCCTTCAGCATCGTCAATGCGTTGTCTAGTAGCTTCTCGATGTTCTGTACTCGTAGCTCGATGTGGAATAGATTCGCGTTCATCTCTTCGATAGATTTCAGAACCTGTTCGAGTTTTCTGAATAGGCTCGGAGGTAGGGATCTGTGGCGCACGAGTACTACTTCGTACCCTGCACTTCTTAGCAATCCGAATACCTTGAAGACGTGATCCGCAACCTTCTCTAGGAACGACGCTAGGTGGCTTAGCAAGCTATGTGCAAGGTTGTCCGTGACGATAATCTTCATCTCTACGAACTTGAGCTTCCGAGATTCTCGATCGAATACAAGGAGATCGAAGTTGCGGTACGAAAGATCTCTCCTACGTCTCAACTCTTCGAGAATGCTATGATCCTGAACCTCGAACACGGGCTCTATGATGCACACATTCTTCTGGTTGAAGCAGTCCATAGCTAGGGAGATCGCAACTAGTAGCGGATGCATATAGAACAACGATGCTAGGAAGTTCGATCTTAGGCTTTTGATATGCGTTTCTGCGACGAGTTATCCACTCTAGGGAATTACCTTGAGCCATGGTATTCTCTTGAAGTCTTCGTCGAAGGTTAGGATCGTATCGATACCGTAGCGTCTACATGTTAGAGCTATGATAGCATCGTTTGGAAGTAGTCTGTACTCTATTGCTACCCTCATCAATTCGTCTATATCTTGCTTATCCGGTAGTACGTGTATATCGAGATCCTCTAGAAGGCCTTTAATACCTTCAACAACTTCTCTAGGGTATCCATACCTAGACAACGCTTTGCGTAGCGAGAATCCTCCTTTCGCTATTCCTCGATCTCTGAAGTACTTCGCTGTCGAGATGTAGAGAAGCTCATTTACGACGATCATCGAGGTGTAGAACATGGCATCGCTATTCTCTTCAAGGATGCGTCTCGCTATGGATGTAAGCTCCGTTCTGAAGAGAATGTTGTAGAAGATGTTGGTATCTACGAACAGCTTCCTCATCTACGATCACTGGCACTGCGCTTCTTCCTCGAGCTCGCGAAGCTCATCGACTTTCGCTTCTCCAAGAATACCGGTATACCTATCCAAAACCTTGTGAACACTACGACGAATAGCAATCTCTACAACCTCTCCCTCCTCAAGATCCACTCTATCTAAAGGTTTCAGAACACCGTTCTCGTACTTAGCACGAACAGCTCTAGCCATAGCTATCCATAAACAACTTCTTTCAGAGAAACTAATAGCTTTAGCTAAGGAACTACTCTTAGCCATGGAACACGCTTGAAATCCTCGTCGAAGGTAGCGATCGTATCGATACCGTAGTGACGACACGTTAAAGCGATCTGAGCATCGTTTGGTAGCAACCTAAAGCTCTTGACGATCTCTACCAGTTCATGGTAATCCTGGTGATCGGGTAGAACTACGATTTTGAAGTCCTTGATGAACCCTAGCACGGTATCTATCGCTCTCGATGGGTATCCGTATCGCGCTACGTACTTCCTGAAGCTTAGCCTACCTCTAACACCGTACTCATCCCTAGCGATCTTTAGTCCAACTACGTAGAGAAGCTCGTTGAGAACCATCGTAGATATAGCTAACCCTTCGCGGTAGTAGCTACGTATAACCTCTTCAGCTCGATCCGTAAGCTCCGTCTCGAACAGGAAGTTGTAGATAACGTTGGTATCTAGGAAAATCATTGGTACTGAGCCTCTTCCTCAAGCTCTTCAAGCTCTCTAGCCGAAGCCTTGCCTAGACAACCACGATACCTCTTCGCAAGACCATCGATGCTCTCCTCAATCCTAACGATAACCTCTTCTCCTTCTTCGAGATCTAGCTCCTCAAGAGGTTTCAACACACCTTTCTCATACTTTGCACGGATGATCCTAGCCATGTTAGATCCATAGACAGGTTCTCCGAGGAAGTTAATAGCTTTAGCTAAGGAACTACTCTTAGCCATGGAACACGCTTGAAATCCTCATCGAAAGTAGCGATAGTATCGATACCGTAGTGACGACAGCTCGCTACGATAAGGGCGTCTGAGGGCATCAAGCCGTAGGTCTCGATGATCTCCAGAACTTCGTTTACCGAGATCGCTAGGGGTAAGACTATGAATAGCTCGAGAACAGGCTGTACATCGTTTCTCAACAACTTTAGTAATCTTTCGTCTCTTCGAGCTAGTAGCTGACGTATTCTTCTCGAGCTTAGCCCTGTAGCTAGCCTGAGATATCCGTGGATAACCTCATCGATTACCACAGGATTCGCATAGCCTATGAACGTACCGTTCTCAACAGCTTCGATCACATCCCTAGCTCTAGGATCCTCGCCTGCGAGGAAGGCAAGTATAATGCTAGTATCTACGAATATCTTCATCCTCTATCTCCTCGAGAACACGGAGAAACTCCTCCTTCGTAAGGCTAGGTCTCCTCCTCTTTGCTATACCCCACAACCTCTCTACAACACGATCCTCTACTCTCTCAATCCTAACGATAACCTCCTCACCTTCTTCAAGATCGAGCTTCTCTAGAGGCTTCAGCACACCGTTCTCGTACCTAGCCCTGATAACCCTAGCCACGGTAGATCCGTAGACAAGTTCTCCGAAGAAGCTAATAGCTCTAGCTCAACCCTTAGTGGATTCTGTTCATTACGTAAACGATTCTTTTCAGCTAAGACATTGGTCGGAAAGATATACCGTTTTTCACCACGTTAGGAGTAGTGCTACGATGCTTGCTATGCTTGCGAGTATTCCGAAGACTACTATGGGTGGAACCTTCTCGTAGATAGGATCCCTACGCATCAACTCTTCCCATAGACTAACTACCTCTTCTCGAATCTTAAGAATACTGATGCTTGCATAGGCTACGAAGATTATCAAGGGGATCACTATGGCTAGGAATACCCGTGGAGAACCAACGAACATGTTTATCACGGAGCTAGCTATGATGATTGCAACGGCTTCCTTGATAGCGATCTCCGAACATCTCTAAGGTACTCGATCCTCCTCAACAGAACCTCTCGCTCTATAGGCATGGACCGAACCCCTTATAGAGATAGAGAGGCTTTCTAGCGCTCATCGCTAAGGCTCTACGTAGAGCTCCAGCGTCCCTACCCTTATCCCTCCGGTGCTAGATGTGTTGTTCGTTGTTTCTTCTGTAATTCTAGTGTGTATCCGTGTTGAGCCATCTACTAGGGGATCACTCTGAGCCATGGAATGCTCCTGAAATCCTCATCGAAAGTAGCGATAGTATCGATAGCGTAGAATCTACATGTAGCTGCTATCAGAGCATCGTTGGGAAGTAGCCTATAGCTGGTCATGTACTGTATCAGCGTGTCGATACTTACGTTGATGGGTAGGTTCACGAAGTTTGCGAGTAATGGATACACATCCTGCTTCAGCAGCTCTTCAACTCTATCTATGTGGGTAACCACGTATTCTCTGAGCTTATACCTAGAGATGTTTAGAGCTAGCCTTAGGTATCCGTAAACCACTTCGCTTACCACGATATCGTTAACGTATCCCTCCCATTCACCGTGCTCAACCCTATCCACGAGCTTCTTAGCTTCTTCAACACCAGCAAGATACTTCAAGAAGACGTTGGAGTCAAAGAACACCTTCACTCTCGATCTCCTCGATAACTCTATCGACGTCCTCTAGCTTTAGATCGGGTCTCCTACGAAGGAGAACTCCGAAGACGTTGGTAGATCTCCTACGAATCTCGACAACAATCTCTTCTCCCTCTTCTAGATCAAGCTTCTCCAAAGGTTTCAACACACCGTTCTCGTACCGAGCCCTGATGATCCTAGCCATGGACCCTACCAAGTCTATAGCTCTAGAGCAAGCTAATATATCTATACACAAACGTTGGATACGCCAAGAACAACTCTAGCCATGTTCGAGTTCCGAGGAGCATGAGTCGGTTATGAAACGCTTTGGTCTAGATCGACATATGGCTTCGGCGTACCTTGTAGCGGTGCGCGGGCTGGAACCTCGACAGAATATATAGTGATATGCAAAATATGAAAGTTTGTACGGCTCCGATCGATGGGGGAAGCCCGCAAGAGATGAAGCCGCTATAGACCTCGGAGGTCTGGAGAAGCTGGTATGCGATCTCTGTAGGTTGTTGAGGTTGCTAGTTGATGATCTTCGACAGCTTGTTTTTGAGCGTTATATAGTCGTTGTCGTCTAGAAGATAGTAAGCCTCTGCGTTGGCTTTAGCGGCGTTCTCCTTCATAACCTTGTCGTTGGTTATGAGCATAGCGTTGAGATGCTTTGCTGTTGCGATGTAGTATGCGTCCACGGCTCTGTAGCCAGTTGTCAATGCTATCTCTGCAGCTCTACCATGAACCTCTCTTTCCTCGACTATGTTCACGTGGCTAAGCACAGTAGCTACGATCTCTAGAACTAATCGTGGGCTAAGCCTCCTCACCAACACCGCTCTCAGCTCTATCTCGAAGAGGAACGGTTCGTAGACAGGTAGTCCTAGCCTAGATATCTCCTCTAGAACACGTCTAGCCCTTTCATATCTCTCTGGCTTACCGGGGTAGAGAATGTAGTAGTCCGCGAACACGCTGACATCGATGACGATAGGGAGCACAGAGCTCATCGCTACAGCTTACCTCCTTTCGAGGATGAACTCCTCTACGATATCGCGATCAGCTTCGAAAACGTATCTACTAGCCTTCTCATGGAATCCTCTAAAGCTTTTCCTCACCAACACAACCTCGAATACCTCACCTTCAACAGCATCGATATCCTCCAAAGGCTTCAACACACCTCTCTCATAGCGAACACGTATAACCCTAGCCATAGCTATCCACAAACAACTTCTTTCAAAGAAACTAATAGCTCTACCTACAAGAGATCGCTAGCTATGGAACAAGCTAGATAGACGAATCCTGTAAATCAATACAAAAACACGTTACCCACGCTAAGGCTCTGCATAGAGCTCCAACGTCTTCACCCTTATTCCTCCGGTGCTAGAGGCGTTGACCACGACACCGATGTACTTGATATCGTTGCTAGCAAAACCGATGTCGTTGCTGGACAGGTTGTAGATAGCTATCGGATCGAGACTCGTTCTATTAGCGCTATCGATACCCACGACAACGAACAGGGCAGGCTTATTCTTAGCACTCCATTCCTTAGGTACGTAGCTTAGATACATAGCGATGCTTGCATTCGAAGCATCTACGCACTTGATCTTCGTAGTGTTCCACATACCATCGCTACGTGGGTAGCCAAGCACGAAACACACCTCTTGATCGCTAATCTTAATGGCTTCGAGAGTTGCGAGGATCTTGCTACCGTTCAGAATAGCGATGCCTCCTCTCAGCGCAATGCCTTTCATGGGCTGTAGGATCGCTGCTACGTGTATTGCTTTACCCGCTAAGCTGGTGCTGTTCTCTATCGCTAGAACGAGCATATCTCCCTGACCATAGCTGTAGGGTGCGTAGATCACTACCCCACTCTCGTTGATGTATCCGTAGATCTTCGATGCGTTGCTAAGCTCGTTGATGAATGTATACACGTTCTCGATCCTCTTCACCAACCCTAGATCCGTTGCTCCAGTGGATGCGAATGGATTGGTTTCCTCGGCGAGGGTCTCGATTCTGTAGAGCGCTATTCTATCGAGTAGCAGCGTAAAGCCGTTGCCACTCGTATCCCTCGCAACGATAGTGATGTTCATGATTCTGTAGCTTCTACACGTATCAATGTCTAGATCGAACACTTTGCACAGGCTCACCAACGGCGTTAGCCAACCGCTCTTGATGCTCGTCACGGCTGTCGAGCTATAGATAGCGTCGTGTCTAACCGTTTGCTGTGGATAGCCTAGGTACAGCAGTGCAATATTGCTACTGTTCCGGTACACAACGAAATCCTTATCGATCCTACCATCGTTGTTCGTATCGGTGAGTAGGTGTATCTCTATCGATTGCTGTGATCCGCTTAGCAGCTTGTAGCCAAAGTTCAGCAAGACATCCATCGGTGCGCTAAGGTTCTTCGACATGGTTAGTGTGCTGGTGGTAGAACCATCGAACGTTATGTTCAGAGCCTTCGAACCATCTAGACTATCCCCGTTCGTTATAGCAACGCTGAACTCACTGCCTCGGTTAATGATCCAGCCCGGTCTAGGTTCCTTACCAACGTCGTAGATCTCGAAGTCTTCGAGTATCAGAGCCTCGATACGTTCACCAAGCTCGTTGCTCGGCGGAACGATCCTTACGTTGATGGTTACCAACCGCTGACCGAAAGCACTCCTACCCGAAGATCCGTAGACGAGGGTTAGGTTAGCTAGGTTGAACCACTTGCTCCACGAGTAGTATGAGCTCCAAGGACTCGTCTCTATGATCATCAGAACCTCTTCGCTGGGTTGAAGTGCGGTTGTGGATCCGTTGATGATGAGTGTATCGTTGTAGAACAGTACGTGCGTTGCCTTACCATCGCTATCGATCAACGTGATTTTTAGGTACCTACTACCGTTGAGAGTACCGTAGGCGATGCCCTTGAGGTAGATACTCACATCGATGGACTCGCTCCAGATATTCCTGATAACCACCGGGATCTTCACGAAGGCATCCGGCATGGGTTCGATAACCAGCTCGTAGATATCGCCACCAACGAGCTTCACACTCTCGAACACAGTCTTGAACTTGGTACCGCTCTCACCAGTTCTATCCTCGTTGTTGCAGAACCACCATTCGATGACTAGAGTAACGTTCTTGGCGTAGATACGGTAGAAGTAGTCTAGCATAGGTATCTCTACGTAACCACTCGCGTTAGGCATCAACGAAACCGTGTATCTACGCCCATACTCGTTGTCTACGATACCCGTAACATTCCAGCATATACCGCTAGACCACGGAGGACCATGTATGCATGCCTTGGTGTCTCTTGCAACAGCTATGTAGTCTATCAACGTGGTCGAGCTGTAGATCTCGATACCTATACCACCGATAGAGATGTTTGAGGAACCAAGATCGATTTCGTAAACCATGCGGTAGTGCTGTTCATCTGGTTCAGCTATGTAGAACCTTGCGATGGAACCTCGACTATCTCATGCTTCCATTCATAGGTATAGTTCTCGTAATCCTCTAGATGATCAACCACACCGTAGTTACCATAGCCATAGAACTCCCCTAATCCTCGTTCCTATACAGCTCAACACTGTTATTGAACGGAGGATCAGCATTGTGAGTAACCTTATACAACCAGTAACCACTCTCGTTAGCCCTAAACGCAGTACCCCAGGAATCGAGACCATCAACAGCCTTCCCACGAACATCAATAACGTAGTTAAGACCAGCAAAGAAACTCGTATTGAGAATGTAGTCACCACCATAGTTAGCCGTAAGATTCGGATAACCATCCTCGATAGACATGTTTGCATAGGGCTGACCACTACCACCACCAATAACCTCCCTCTCTACCTCGACATCATCGATGCTGTAATCAGGCTCAGACGGAGTCATAGAGGTTCCTTCGAAGCTAAACTCGTATGTAGTCTGTTCTCCACTACGTGCTGCTCTGATTTCATCGGTGATATCCTCGATAACGAAAGGTCCTATACTGCTCGGAACATTGCTTAGATTGAGAATTAATACGAGGATACCCGCATAGTTACCAGCCAAGATAACGTTACGTATCACTATTAACGTGTACAAATCTCAAGTCAATATTTGTCTGACCACTAGGATCACGGATACGATAAGCCTTAACAACGTTCAGACTATACTTGTCGATAACCATGAACACTACTGAATGACCGGCATGACCATACTTCTCTATTCCAGCACTATTCCAGCAGTATATATGTATCTCCCAGATACCTCTAGAGTCCTACAACGATGTATGTAAACAGCTTCGAAACCATGGCGTCGTTACCATGACTACAGCTCCCCGAACTCAACGCATTGCAGATAGCTTTAATGATCTTGACCACGCACCGGTACCACTATATTGCTGCGACTACGATGGCATCGATCATGAAGCTCGATGGCTAGGTACGTCTATCCATATCCTTGTCAAGGAATTGCGTTGATAACTCCCTGAGATGTCTACGTACTTCGTCTAGCTCCACCGTTGTTTCTCGGGGTAGGTTCTTCACGAGTTCTTCAACGATTTCTCTATACGTAGCTATTGCTTCTCCGCATCCCGTGTAGCTCTGTTCTAGGAACCATCTACGGTTCGTAGGAATGGTTTCGTAGAGAACCTCTCTCCATGCTTCCAGCAGTAGTCGTGGAGATCCGATGAAGTCGGCTACACACATAACTCGATCCCCAACCTCTTTCCTAACCTCGTCGAGCCACATCGATCCGTCTACGGATCTCAGTAGGTGGTGATCCACGATCACGTAGTCCGCGTAGCTACATAGCTTCGCTAGGTTTAGCCTAGCGATCTCGGCGAGCCTCTCACGGGAAGCACCATGGTATCTGTAGAGAGGGGGTCCCGAAACGATGAGTATCCAGGGATCGTGTTCGCGAACATCCTTCACAACATCGTCTACCAGGAGCTGCGTATCGGAGAGATGCACCAAGGTTCTGGATCCCAGCCTAGCAACGACTCCAACAACCCTACTCTTCTCCAATCCATGGGAATAGGGACCCAGGAGCTCTACGCAATCGTCGTGGGATCCTTGGCGTAGCACCAACCTATCGCCGAGGCAATCGATGAGGTGCCTAGCCCTAGCGAGCTCTAGGCTACTCATATCCTCGAACCGTTTCATCCATAGAAACACCTTCCTCTGCACAACCATCCTAACCACGTCGAGCGGTAGCTGGAAAGGGTTGGCGCGATACAGCGGAACGTGATCTCCATGGAGATGCGTTACCACGACATCGCTAGCGCTACGAAGAGCTTTGACTATCCTAACCTTGGTGATCTCCGAGAAAACCGCTTGAAGAGGATGGGGGTGAAGACCACGTCTGTAGAACCCTAGAGCGACTCCGGGATCGATAACGATCTTCCTAGCACCTAGATCGATGAAGAGGGATAGGCTCCTAACACCGAGACTCTCAGCACCTAGGAAACGAATCTCCATACCGCGAGCTACCCGATAGCTAGACGGTTACGCCTTGCCTAGATACGTTCTCGGAACCATGGGTAGGCACGTACATGGATCTACCTACGTAGTGCTTCCAGCAAGAGATCTCTGTACACGGGTAGCTGCCACGCCCAATCTCTTCCTATCCCTAGCTCGGGATCTGGATCCGGTGCACGTCCAAGGACAAGAACGCGTTTCAGCTCTATCATCAACCCCATCTCCTCCAGCAACTCAGCCGTTCTCCAATCGCTGTCTGGATCCTCGGCTAGAGACTTAAGCCTATCCCTATCGACTAGGTTGAGGACTCTACGTATCCTATCCTCGAAGATCCTCGCTCTCCACAACCCAATGCTCCAACCAAGCCTCGCCAACTCTATCAATGCCCGTGGATTACCTCCCGTCAACCTCCACAACGTATCGGTATCGATATTCCTAGGCGGTTCGAGCTGTTGAACGAGTTCCTCGAATCCTTCCCTAGGTAGGTTCCACAGCATGTATACGTGTACGTAGGTATGTCTATGGAGTTCCCTCTTCGAAACACCTTCCGACGTAGTTAGGAGTATCAACACCTTCCCTACATCCATGTACCTATGGAGATAGTCTATCGATTCGTACAACGATTTGGTGTACCTATCAACGTTCTCCAAACCTATAGCTCGATAAACATCGTCTACGATCACAACAACGTTCTTTCCACGAAGAGGCACCTTCTCGTGTAGCTTCCTAAGCATCGCAACGATGCTCCTAGCAAGCTGAGTACCTACGGGTAGGAACTGCAGCGATACCTCAACAACGTTCCACAGCTCTTCGATCGAGCTATGGAGTGCTCGACGAATATCGTTCTCTTCGAGAGCATCGATGTAGATAGCCACCGTATTCCCATTCCTTCTACGTATAGCATCGAAGAAACACCGTAGAAGCGTTGTCTTACCGCACCCCTCCGGACCATAGATAGCTACCGGGAACACGTATCCATGCAGAGCCATCTGCTCGAGCTGTGCAAGCTCTACCTCACGATCAACGAAGTAGATCTCCCTACCTATCTCGGGAAGCCTAATCACGTAGTCTCTAAACACCGAGATCCCCCAACCGAGACGCGATACGCTTCGCAAGGTTTTGAAGATCTTACGCAGAGAACCGTATCCACGACGATGGTTCCACGCTCTCCGTACCCATCGCCGGCTCGACGACTCTTTACCATGCTAAGCACGTAGAGGTAGGGGACGCATCTATGCTCTCGAAGAACCCTCTCGATATCTATGGAAGGAAGCTCGATAGGGAGGGCTTAGCGCAGGCACTTAGGCTTGCGATCGTGGGCGAGCTCGATGCTATAAACCTCTACATCCAGCTAGCCAACGCAGTCGATGATCCGGAAGCGAAGCGTGTTCTCCTAGACATCGCTAGGGAGGAGAAGGTACACGTAGGGGAGCTGATGACGCTCCTCAGGAAGGTAGATGGAGAGCAAGCGAAAGCATTGGAAGAGGGGGCTAGGGAAGTCGAGGAGCATTCTTAGCGATGCCTCGATCGATCTCAACTCTCTGAAAACGCGTCTCGGAGTCGATGTGTCGAGATCGTTCATCTCTTCAACAACGTTTTGAAGAGATGCGCAAACTTTATAAAGGTTCTAGCGCTAAGGATTCTCACAACTGAGTTCCCGAGTTCGATGCGAGATGTCTGGATCTCGAAACCTCGAATCCCTGGTCAAGGTGAAGGAGCTTAGACCCGGTATGGAGAACGCTAGCGTTGTGGTAAGGGTTCTCGAAAGCCTTGGGATCCGAAGCATTAGGACTCGTAGTGGCGAGAGAACGATTGGTGAGTACATCGTTGGCGACGAGACGGGTAGGGTAAAGCTAGTGGCGTGGGGATCGAAAGCTGCTTCCCTTGCTGTTGGCGATGTTGCTGAGATTCGTGGTGCATGGGTATCGCTGTACCGAGGCGAGGTACAGCTCAACATAGGTAGGAGTAGCACGGTTACGAGGCTGGACGACGATGCTGTAGTCGATGCCGAGAGCGTTCCGGAGGAGTACCCAGAGGTACCTCCAAGCTATGCTAAGCCTAGATCGAGTACCTCTGGGAGAAGGGGTTTCGGAAGGCGTAGAGGTAAGAGAGGTAGGTAGCGATGATGTACGAGCGATGGAACGAGGTTTACGCTAGGAAGGGTACGGAGCTAGGAATCGATCGCGGTAACTTCGTTGTGGAGCTAGATGAAGAGCGTGTCTACGCGCTATCTCCGGCCGTATACTTCGTGTGGTCGCTATGCGATGGCAGGACTAGCGTGGGTACGATCGTGGAGAACATAGTGCAGAACGCTGGTTCGGAGCTAGACAAGGAAGAGATCTACCGCGCCGTCGTAGAGATCATCGATAGGCTAACCGAGGCAGGGCTTGTAGAGAAGGTTCGTTAAGGAGGAAGAATCTTCGTAGCCTCGAAGAGCTTTTTCAATCCGTTCTTTTGGATCCTCGTAGGAGCTCGCACTACTGCGTTGACTAGATTGTGTGCTACGGACGGCGGGTTTGGGCTTGCGTATCGATGTAGAATCGTTGCGTAGTTCGTAGAGATCTAGCTGCATACGATGTAGATGTCTCTAGCAAGGGTTTCTCTCAGCAGAACGCTTCTTCTATAAGCATTGCTCACCTCGTAGCTACATCCATCGACGCTATCTCTACAGAAAGCTTTTACCACTATTCGAGAGCTACGTAGCTCGAGCGCTACGTCTGCAACGCTCCACCTATGCAATGCGTCTAGAGCGTTGGCCGTGCGTACGATCCCTATCAACGGCAACACGATGTTTCGATATGATGCTGTTCGCGAATCGTTTCTAGGATCCGTAGACTCTCTATGGTGTAGAGCTATCAACGCCGCGAGCTCCACGATGTTGCGGGGAAGTACGCGAAGCTCTTCGGAGCCGAGTATCGCTCTGTAGGAGTATTCGTGGTGCGGTTCTCCAAGAGCTCTACCTACGTCGTGGAGCAGCGAAGCTATCAACATAGCTACGGCACCATCTCTATCGATGCCTAACTCGGTGGATAGAGCGTTGAGGAACCTCGTAGCGAAGATCGTTACAGCGGTTGCGTGCCTAGCACCATCATCTCTCGAACCCCATTCGAAACGGTTGCCTAGAGCTACGACTGCATCGAGAGCTTCGTAGCCGAGCATTCGGAGAAGGTAAGCGTACGTTTCGACAACAGCTTCCTGATCCCTTGTCTCGATTGCTCCCGGTACTCGTTGCCTAACGAACTCGATGGCTTTACGCCCATCGAGACCGTAACGGTAGGCTAGGTAGGCAGCAGCAACCATACCACTACGACCTCTACCAGCGAAGCAGTGTATCAGTACGTCGCCTCGTCCTTTCGCAACGAAGTTCGCGATCTTCTTCACGATGCGATGGAGTCTAGGTATCTCGATTCCCTGCAGAGCAGGTATGGGTTCGTATACCGTTTCGACTCCGTACCTCTTCCACAAACTACGTGGATACCCTGCTTCCTCTTCGTCTACGAGGATCACGACAAGCTTGAATCTACTCGATAACGGACCTAGCTCCTCAATGCTTGGGGTAGGGGCTATAGCTACGTTACCATCGACGTACCTATACAACGCCGCTCCCATCAGCTCGTTCGGTAACAGAGTTATAGCTACGAATCTCCGCCACCCTCGTCAACGAATACACTGATACAACCACAGCACGATGCATAGCGCTACACGTATCGATCCGCCTACCGCTCTCCACGCTACCCGCATCAGAGCGTCTCTACCTCTAGACCAAGTTCTTCGGCTACCTTCCTAATCACCTTCCTCGCATCCGATCTAAGCTTCTCGAGAACGACTTTCCTCGCATTCAGAGTTCTTTCAATCGCTAGCCTAGCAACTCTCTCCAACCCCGCTCCATCTAGGTCGTTGAGAACGTACTTCGCGATGATGTGGCCGTAGCACTCGCCGTACTTCAGAGCTCTAGACGTGAAGATCTTCTCGTAGTGCGGTCCTCCGAAACCAACGGTTTCGATACACGTCTCTCCACCGGCTAGGTATCTACGAATAGCTTCGAGTACTGCGGTTGCTAGTACTCGATGCATTCTAGGATCGTTCCACCTATCCTCGGAGCTACCGATCTCTGCAAAGGTAACGGGTTTCGATATCGATGTAGGTCCGTGGTGCGTAGCCTCGTAAACGACGTCGACATCCTCGAGCTTCTCCTCATCGCGTAGCCTAGCCAGCTCCCTAAGGATCAACCAACCGAGTACTGGGTTCGAGAACGCGAGTTCCCACGGCTTTCCACCGTACCTAGCTTCGGGACCCGGATTCCCAGGGGTATGTACGCTGAGGATGGGTATCCTCGAAGCGCTGCTATGCCTAGACAGAACGACGAAGGTATCCACCACGCTCGAGAACTTCTCGAGATCGTCCATGTACACCACGTCCACATCCATGCCTATCACGTACACGTCTAGCTCCTCGCATCTGTAGAGATCCTTACCGGTAGCACGGCAACGAAGTTCTTCCAGAACGATCTTGGCAGCTCCGAGGCTAGCTGGATCGCTTCGAGAGTACGCGATTCCTATCAACGCAAGCACCTCACCGATAGTCGGTGCTAACCACGAAAAACCTTAGCTACCAAGCCATCCCTACAGAGACCAGCCAAGAGATCCGCTAGCTGGATACCATCCACGACGCTACTCGACCTCATCTCTATCCTACGAATCGTTATCCCCAACTCCTTTCCATACCTACGAAGCTCTGCAAACACCTTCCTAGGACTATGGATGCTCTGAACATCTAGAATCAGTATCGACACCTCTCCACCGCGAAGTACGTGGGATAGATCCTCGATCCCTTTCCTCAGAAGCTCTACCCTAGCCTTCGAAGGATCGATTACGTGAATCGATGTGCAGATCCATGCAGCTACGTAGCTACGTAGAAGCTCTACAACCTTGTTAAGGAGATCAGAGCTACGTATCCTCTTCCGTAGAAGCCTATACTTGAGTTCACGAGCACGTTCGAGCGATAGCAATCTACGGAGTTCGTAAGCTAGCTCGGATCCATGTCTTTCCGAAGCCAATCCGATCCTCTTTTCGAAGCATAGTATAGCCATGTACATGTAGGAACATCTCAACGGAGCACCGCTCTCATCACCAAAGCATACCAGCATCGTACCAACTCGAGGAGCAAGGGTATAAAAGCGGAGAGAAGCAAATACTACCGTGGATGACCTGTGAAGCCCCGGATGCCCCCCCGATAAGGGGGTCGAAGTAGGGGCTGAGGGAGTTTACTCGAACCATCTTCTCTAAAGTTTAGTAATTTCGAAGCGTAGGCTATCCCTAGGGAGTTCGGGGGTATGGGATACCATTTTCCATGCGAGGAACTCGATGAATTGTTTGGCTACATAGATGAAGGCTGTACGCTGTTAATCGAGGGACCTCCAGGAGCTGGCAAGACTATCTTCGCTCTATCACTTGCATACAGAAACGCTCGTCTCAAGAATAGCCGCATCCTATACATGTCGCTCAACGAAGACTCGACCAAGCTCTTGCTCTTGATGCGATCCCTCGGAATGGATGTCGAGTACCTTGATAGGAACGGTGTGCTCAAGATCATTCGGGTTCCTATGGCAGGGGTTCCCGAGCTAGCGGAGTACGTATCGAAGACGATCTCCGAGAACTTCGAGCGGTACGACATCGTCGTGATCGATAGCGTGACTCCGCTCATGAAGTTGCTGAAGGATTATCCAAGCAAGAGAGCATGGCTGCAGAACGTTCTCTACGAGCTAGCGTCTCGAAGCAAGGGAATCCTCGTCGTGGTTGCAGACATTCTCGAGGAAAACGATCCGGATATAAGGCTACTCGAATACGTTGCCGACATCGTTATCCAGCTCGACTACCGTTGCCGAACCGTGCTGGAGAGAGCGATGATATTCAAGAAGTTCCGTGGACACGAGATAAAGCTCGCTACCATACCCTTCGAAATCTCTTCCAGCGGCATCATCGTACTGAACCACGTTGCATCGACGAAGATACGCAGAGACAGGAAGCCGTTGGTCGTGGACAACGATAGGCTACGACAAGTGCTTCCACCCGTCATAGAGCCCGGAACCGCTGTTCTTATCGTTGGTAGGGAGATCAGCTTCAGCGATACGAACTTCTATCGATGGCTTCACGACTACGCGACGAAGCTCTTAGAGGAAGGGTATAGGATCGCATTCCTTACGTACAACCCTAGATACGTTCGATACCTACGCAGGGTCGCCGAAGAGCGTAGCGCTGCGAAGAATCTCTTCGTAAAGTACCTCGATCCGCTAGCTATAAGCCCCAACATCGTGATACGCGAAGAAATCGAGCTGTGCACTAGGTACGGGATAGACCTGCTATTCATCCTCGATATAGAGAAGCTCTTCCACGCACACAGACACGCCGAAACGTATCTCTACAGATACGAATCCTACGCAATAAATGCTCTCAGGAAGATTGGCGTCACCGCCATCAGGTACATCAACCTCGATCGTAGAGAACCCATTCCAGCCGTATACATGGATTGGTGCGATATCGTTCTAGAAATTGCGAAGATGGAGAACGGAGAGATAGCACTCGTACCTCTCGTTACCTACGGCGTTAGATCTCCCTCGACTGTTCTAGACCGAGAAATCCTTTGAATACTGCACGCAACGATGATCAAGAGCATCGGGATCGATAGCCGAGCATAGATACGTGGTAGCGGTGGTGAAAGCCTACTCATGCTTGGAAGCTCGATACTTCCACATCGAGGAAGGCGTGCTCGAGAACCGAAGAAAAATTTGAAGAGCTTGGAAGTTTCGTAGAGAGG
>JAMOOB010000084.1 GCA_027066265.1 Desulfurococcales archaeon | reverse complement strand
CCAAGTTCATAGCAGCCATGGTTTACATAGCCACCGGTGTTAAACCTTTCGAACTGCTTGACCACGATAACGCTACTGTGGGAACCTTCGTCATAAGAGGTTCTACGATAGAGATCGTGAGAGACTCCAAAGGATGGATTTCAGTAGGAGTGGATCGCACAACCTTCCCACCACGAATAGCATTCGTATCGCTTGCTTGGAGTGTGTACGTCAAGAAGAAACCTACGCTACCTACGCTATTTGCATACGGTGTTTACCAAGCATTGAAGAAGCTCTACCCCAACAAACACATCAAGCTTGTTAGAACAAGCGTAATAGCTCTTGGAGTCGGTGGTAGAGTCAACATCATAGTACCACAACCAGACAGACTTGAAGCGTTGAGCTTCAATCCAGAGATATTCAAACCAGATGCGTACGAACTTGTGCATGCAAGCGTATCAAAACCACTACGATTCAAGTTAAGCGGATTGCAAGGAGAACTAGATCAGTACGTATTCGTGCTGGTATTCAAGCTGAAGGATGAGATCAGAGAAGAACTTTGTAAAACAAGCTAGGTCTATTCCTCCAATTCTTCCTGACCAGCAATTTCTTCCTCGATTTCTTCCTCTTCGACCTTGGTTCTCCACGAAGCTTCTCCGTGAGCTCTTATATGGTTCAGTAAATCGCTTATCGAGAAGAAGTACGTTAAGCCTCCCTTAGGTATGGTTGTGCTAGGATTGTCCGAAGAAGGACAAATTTCCTCGATGTTTGCACACAGAGGGCATAGTATGAGACCCGTCGATAGGTCTACGCAAGTCTCGATGTAGATTCCTGGCGCTATCTCTAGCTTCTTTCGAATCCACTTAGGCTCCCAGAAGTATCCCATGCACTCCCCTCACGTAGACTAAAGCCTTTGGCGGTATATAAGAACGCGTTGGTGATTACATGGGTAGAAGCAAGATCGTCGTAGTGTTCGATATCGACGGGACATTAACCCCTATACGCAGTGCTTGGAGCTACGTTCATTGGGTACTCAATACACGTTCGAGAAGTGCTTCGTATCGCAACCTTTTCTTCCAAGGATTGATAAGCTACGATGAATGGGTTGTGCTAGACCTACAGCTATGGAAAGGGCTTAGCTATAGCGTGTTTAAATCAATACTGTGCTCCATACCTTGGAGAAAAGGTACAGAGTTGCTTAGGGATCTTCGTAGGAAGTATCGAGGAGATGTTGTATTTGTAGCGATAACTGGAGGATTCAACGAGATGTGTAGGCGTGTCATTGAAGAGCTCGAATTCGATGCATGCAAAGGTACTGAAATCGATGTGAGGAACGGAAAGCTTACGGGATTAGCACTAGACTACGTGCCTCTGGACGGGAAGGTAGATGCGCTCAAGGAACTCCTTGAAGAACTAAACGTTGAACCTAGAGCAATCGTATCGATAGGCGACAGCGTCAACGATGTTCCTTTATTCGAAGTGAGCAATATATCGATAGCGTTCTGCTGTGATGAAGACGTTGCTTCTAAGGCTACGCTATCGATTCGTACGTGTTCTATGCGAGAGCTGGTCAAGGTTTTGACGAAGATCCTCGAATCGATTGTCTAGGAAACGAGCGAATTTATGTAATAGCTAAAGAATGTTTTGAGAGGGGGTTACGATGCGTAGCTACATCATGGCCCTACTTGTTGTAGTTATGCTAACGATGAACTGCGTCCTCTATTCCGAGACATCGTTCAGGATGTGGTATTCGAGCATCGATACAGGATACGATGATCGAGCAGCTAGCTGTTCCTTTAGGAATGGTATGATAGCGATAGCTGAGCAGCTATATAATTATTCAAATGGTCGGTATGGTGCATTCATAGCTCTACTCGATCCACGTTGGGGGGTCGTGAATGCGAGTCTTGCCTTGTTTACGTCTACAATGTTCATACCTACAGCGATTGCGTTAACGAACGATAATACGGTGGTGGTTGGAGGTACGTGCTATAGCGATGGAGTGATTCTGCGTCTCAATGCTTTCAATAGCTCTGTGCTTCAGGGATATGTATTGCAAGGTATTGGAAGGATAAACGACATCATCGTAGTCAATTCGAGCGTAATACTATCATCGGCTTACGGATACGTTACTAGAATAGATCTCGATACAGGCGATGTAATGTGGAGCTATGCTGTGCTTAATGGTGAGGAAGTACATCTAGCTTACGCGCCTCCTAACGATCTATACGTTGTTGCTAGGGTAAGTCATCCTAATGCTAGTGAAGGATATGCAGTACTGGTAGCAGATCTAGATCCGGATAATGGATTTGTTAAGAAATTCGTAGTGATGGATGTAGGAGGTTCGAACCATGTTGTCGACGCCACCTATTGTAGTAATAGATTAGCTCTTTTGGTACGTAACGACAGTGTTTACGTAATCGTGGTAGTCAATGCAGAAACGATGTTGCCGCTACGAGCTTCGTTGTTGAGATTGGTTAGCGGAAGCATTGAATTATCTTCGGTAGCATGTTCAGCATCAGGGCTCGTTGTACTTGGTAGCATCGAGTTAGGCGGCTCGGATAGGGGATTCGTTGCGAACCTAAGCGTTGCAGACTTGTCAGTGATAAGAGCGGTATCGATAGTCTTCGGGCTCGAGAACTACATCTCCGACGGTGTAAGCGACAACGTGAAGGTATGTCTCTGTGGTTCCGCGATCAAAGATCTTCTAAGCGATTCCGATCTCATCGTTGCCGTGATAACGCCGTACTTTCAAGGTACGTTGAAAGGAGATCTTTGGGTAAGATTCGAACCCGCGCAAATATCGACGAAGAGTTGGAGAGTATCTGTGCTTGAAATGAGTGGATCGCCCTTTGCATATGTTGTTCCGAACGTATCCGTGGTAAACTTGTCAAGTATAGAGTTGGTGTCGATTCGACCTCTACAGACGATGTCTTCTGAGGACGTTACCCTAACGATCTCGACCATAACGAAGACTGTGACCGTTATGCGTACAGCTACGAAGACGCTTACGAGTACTGTAACGATTACGAGTACCGTACCGAGCTACATTACGGTAACATCTGTTGTGAGCGGCGGTACAGTTACGAAGACAAGGACGTGCACTATCACGAACGCGATTACCATTACCAAGACCTACGTCGAAACATCTAGGATAGTTAGCGTACGTACACATACAGTCTACATCACGACTACAATGGAAAGAACATTCC
>JAMOOB010000083.1 GCA_027066265.1 Desulfurococcales archaeon | reverse complement strand
GTGAGATCAGAGGAGTAGCAGTCCTACCACCAGCAACGTTCTTCGGAATCGTAAGCGAAGCAATGTTCTGCACCGACCCACTACCACGAGAACTCAAAGGTAAGCGAATACCCTCTAACTACCTACACCTAAGCGAGATAGTGAACGCAGTGGAGAACATAGTTAGGAACTTGAAGCGGTAGCGAACTGCATGCGTATTAATGAGAAGTTTGTGGTGCGGGGGGTGGGATTTGAACCCACGCAGGCCTACGCCATCGGGTCCTGAGCCCGACCCCTTTGACCTGGCTCGGGCACCCCCGCTCAGTCCAAAATATGATCTGCTTTGTAAGGGGGTTAAGAGCTCTGATCTTCGTTGAGATCCTCGTGTTTCGATCCGTTCATCATCTTCTCTATGCAGCTCCTACCGCATTTCTTTAGTAGCGATAGGTGTAGCAAAAGAGCTTCTCGTATTAGCTCGGATCGCGTACGGTAGCCGAACGCTTTATACAGTTCGTCTATCTCCTTCAATAGCTTGATGTCGAGCTTTACTGATACCACCTTGGTGAACGTGATGTCGAGCTCTATTACGTTGGAACGGTTTATCTGTACTAAGTCTTTAGACAAGGATCTCACCGCGAGAGCTCCGCTTCGTGTGCACCATAGCTATGGGGGTGCTGGTCTATAATTAGGGTTTCGTGGTGGAAACTATACGTGGCGCGTCGTAGTTTTCACACAATGTCTCTACTGTGTAACGGTAGTCATACACCCGTGTTGGCGTGGAGGTAATACCGTGGGAATGTATATCTATGCTCTCTTAAGCGGGGTCTAGATCCATTTTCATCAAGGTTTTTAGATAGGGTATTTAGGGAGCCTTCTTATAAACCTTTATGAAGTCAGCACTTTCTGTGGGGTGCCTCGTGAGGACAGCGATCGAAGCTGTGTTGGAGTACCTCGTGTTGAAGCAGTTGGCTGGTAAGAGCAACGTGGTTAAGGCCATATACTCGTACTTCGTTGAAGGTGCTTCTCCTTCATCTATAGCTAGCGAGCTAGGTATGTCTAAGCATCAAGTCCGTGGATACGTGCAGAGAATCGTAGAGAAGGCTGGGAGCATAACTCGTGCTAGAGCTATCGTGAAGTACGTGGTTCCGCACGTGATGAGGATCAAGCCCGTGATCAAACCCCTAGATGGAACGACTGCTAGGTGTAGCATCTGCGGCGATGAGGTGTTCCTAGTCGTTGCCGAGGAACACGTCAAGCGATACCATGGAGCACTCGTTAACGAGTACGTAGCTTCGATCATAGACATCATTCGGAAGGAAATCGTTAAAGCTCGGACGGAAGGGTATCGCGTTGGAGAAGAGTCTTGAGGTTTGTTTATCGTAGGAGAAGAGAGGTTTTGTGGATCGATAAGAAGGGTCGTCCAACGGATACGAAGGTAGGTATACTCCTACCCATACCCTACCGCGCTGCTATGAGCTCTCTATTCTTTCACTACGCGTATCTATACCTCAACTCGTTGGAGAACATCGTTGCTTACCGCTACGTCTACGATGTTCAGAGCGATACCGTGGAAGCTCTAGATACTTCGCTAAATCCTCGGAAACTGGATGCGTTGCTTGTTTCGTTGCCTTACGAACTGGATTACGTCTACGCAGTTCGATGCTTGCAATGCATGGGTTTGCTCGGCGAAGATAGGTCTACGATAATCGTGGCTGGAGGTATAGCTCCAACAGCTAATCCTCTGCCGCTGAGCGGTCTCGTCGATGCGGTTGCTCTCGGTGATGCAGAGGGCGTACTCGAAGAGATTGTCTATGGCATCGAAAGAGATAGGAAGAGATCTCTCGAGAACCTGGCGTCGATGAGCAGCGTATTCGTGTTCGAGGTAGACGGAGGTAGGAAGCGTAGGAACATCGTTGCAGATCTCGATAGAGCTCCTCACCCGGTTCCACAGATTGTTCCACACGAGGAAGAACCTGTATATGGAAAGGGTCTCTTACTCGAGCTATCGAGAGGATGTTCGAGGTTCTGCAGCTTCTGTATGGAGGGCCACGTAAGTTCTCCGCAGAGAGCTAGGAGCTTTGATGTCGTTGCGAAGATCGTTGAACGTGGAATCGAGTACGGTTATAGAAGAGTTATTGTGTACTCGCTCAGTCTCTTCGATGTTCCTTACGCAGATCGCTTGCTTGAGAAACTCGTTGAGATGGGTCTCGAGGTTAGCATACCTTCGCTGAGACCGGACTACCTCGATGAGCGTAGGATCGAGTTGATTAGGAAGTGCGGTCAGCGCACGCTCACCATAGCTCCCGAGAGCCTCGATCCAGAGACGGCGCTAGTCATGGGGAAGAGGATCGATGTGGATAGGTTGAGCGAGATCGTGTACGCATGCCATCGGGCAGGATTCGATCACGTTAAGCTGTATCTCATAGCTGGGTACCCAGGAGAAGATCTCGAGAAGCATGTTAACGCGCTTAACAAGTTCCTAGACCGCGTTGTTGAGATGGGGGTTAGGAAGGCTAAGTTCATTCGATTCTCGATCAATCCACTGATTCCCAAGCCCTGGACTCCGCACCAGTTCGAAGCTCCTAGAATGGTTCTCGAGAGACGTAGGTACGTGGAAGAGCTTGCTCGTAGATGCGAATCGAGGATCTCGTCGTGCGACGTCATGGATGTGGAGTGGGGTTTCGCTCAGAGCGTAATCGCGTTAGGTAGTCGAGAAACATCGAAGCTCGTGATTCGCTGGGGTCTCTACGGTCCTTCGCTCAGAGGTTTCTGGAGAGCATTTGAAGAAACCAAGCATCTGCTAAGCTACGTTGATACGGGTTGGGAGCATCCTCCGTGGATCGACGTACTCGAGCCCTGGATTCCGCTAAGCTACTTCGAACGTAGGTATCGCTACATCTATTCGAGAACGCATACGGAGGGAGTACGGTAGGGTGCTTCCGGTACCAAACCATTGAATAGCGCTACACGCTTAGCGAGCAATCCTCGAAGATTATCGAGGATCTTCAAACCTTCGCGTAGAGCTCCGTAGCGTAGTTCGACGATGTCTATCTTCGACGGAAACGCGTCGAGCCACAGCAGCCTCTTGGTTAGTGGATGCACGATCAGCTTACCTCCCTCCCTTAGCTTCGCTACGGCAAGCCTTGCAACGTAGGGATCCGAGGTAGCTACGTAAACGACGTCGAACTTACGCGAGGAATCTAGCAACGATACGTGTTCTCCTACCACTACGTCGGGCCACAGAACGTGTTTAGGCACCGTACACATCCTGGCAGCGTTCCTA
>JAMOOB010000082.1 GCA_027066265.1 Desulfurococcales archaeon | reverse complement strand
CGATGGAGGTAGCGTCGAGGTCGTTGCCAGGTATCGAGGTAGCTGGAGAGATATTGCTAGAGAGCTCGGGATCGACGAAGCGGTACTGAGGAAGCTATCGATCGAGTGCCACAAGAGGTTGCGTAGGCTAGGAGTAGAACATCCTCAGCGAGGCGTTGCTAAGGTCAGCGATCTGCGTCGAGGAGCTAAGATGCTCAAGCATCTCTTCGCGTACGGATACATAGTCGAAGAGATTAGGAGCAGCGTTCCTCAGGAAGCTGCTGCTCGAACCGAGATCGTGGGAACCGCTCTGGCTTACCTCGGAGTCTTCACGTACTTGGAACAGCTATCGCTGTACCTCCAAGCAAAGAACATCGACTACAGCGATAGAATGGAGAAGATGTTGGAGAAGCTATGTACGTTAGCGATACTGCTAAAGAACGTTGCATACGAAGAGCTTCCCATGCTAGCGATACCCGCCGTAGCATGGTATCTACTAAACACCAACGTCGATAGAGCTACTAGGAAAGTAGTTGCTTCACCTTCCTCCTAAACGTCTCGTAGCTCATGCATTTCGTCCTACCCCTGGTCTCTCGACAAATCCTCTTCTCCTGTACGAGAAGCCTCCATACCTGTGCTATCGTTAATCCTTTGCCGAGGAGCTTCCTGATGTACTCCTCGGGGAATGGGTAGGGTGGTCTACCGAGCTTCTTGCCCTGCTCTCTCAGTCTCTTCAATGCTTCTCTAGTTCTTCTCCTAACGTCTTCGCGGTAGAGTTGCGCAAACCATAGGAAGTCGGAGATCACCTTGAGCCTCATCACGGGGTCGTCGATGTAGTCGAGAAACTCCTGCGCTACGAACTTGTAGCTGAAGCCCTCCTCGGTCAGCCGCTTCAGCTCGTTGAGACCCTCGATAAGGTCTCTGCTAAGCCTAGACAGGTCGTAGAACAGCAGAAGCTTAATTCCTAGCCTCTTAGCAGCTTCAAGCATAGCTCGATACTGAGGCCTCTCCCTAGGCGGCACCGCTCCACTCACATCAGCATCGATGTAGAACCCAAGAACCTCAACACCGTGCTCATCAGCCCATCTCCTAATAGCCTGAACCTGGTTCTCAGGATCCTCATCCTCGCGAGAGATCCTAACGTATGCAAGAGCACGCATACCTACCCCCAACTACCTCCGTAGAAAGCAGTTACCCACGGATTTCTACGGAGCTCAAAGACCCTGGCAATGCTCGCGGTCGAAAACGGGCGTTTACAACATATCAAAAGAATTGATCGGACACGAGTCTACATCCCTGGAGTCCCTAAACACGTAGCCCTCGAGGACCGTTCTCTTCACGCCTTCAGCAACCCTCTCCCTCCCCATCCCTTAACACCCCTTACACAGGTCTAACTACGTAGATCTCGAGATCCTCGAGCTTCACCTCGGTTGCTTCCCGTCCTCGGATCGGTGTTCTCAGCGTTACGACAACGATCCTATCGCTCGGTCTATACCTGTAGAGATCGGTATTCGGTTCGAGACCTACGCCTAGGATCCTCGATAACAGCTCTACCGTTGCTCTATGCCTAACGAAGCACGCTATCTCATCTGCTTCCGCTACAAGCTGCTTCAGCTTCTCGATAGAGATCCTCTCGATAACCACCTCGACGAATTCTCCTTCCTGTAGACCGAACATGTTTAGCGGAAGAGCGTTCAGCAACACGATCCGGATCATGGGCATCACCACGGTGCTAGGTTCTTTCTGAGCCCTATCCACTCCTCGCCTTCGTACTCAACGCTCTCGAGAACTCCGTTTCTGAGACCTATCTCTATCCATTCGATTGGGATACCCCTTTCCCTAAACGCTTCGTAGAGATCCTTCCTACGCATGTACCAGTAAGCCTTTGTCTTCAGGTAGGCATCGACGAAGAGCACGTACATCGATGCACATACCCTGCACCTAGCCTCCAACCTAAGCAACGTATCTTGGTACTTGAACGGATTGAACCTGAGACCAAGCTCGAGGTAACGAAGCATCCTCTCGCTCATTTCTTGATCCACGATAACCTGGAACCTACCCTCAACGGGATGCACAAACCACTCTCCATCCACGATCTCAACCGATACACCTCTAGGATCGGCGGGTATATAAACTTATACCCCATAAATTATGGGTATAATATTATATACCCCAGAGGGCTAGGTATTTATCGGTGATCGTATGGAGAAGATTCGTGTTCCTAGGTTCGATGGCTATGTGTATGCGTGTGGATACGATCCTGGTTCGGATATGGATCTATGCGAGATGTACAGGCTTAGGATAAGCAATGATGGTGTCGATCTAGAGCTCGTCGATAGGTTTAGCTACGACATGCTCAAGAACATCGTTAGGAATCTCGATAAACCTGTCGTCGATGTTAAGGAGCTTAGAGAAGTTCTCGAGCCTCTTAGAAACTTTATCAAGGCTATCGACGAGAGGAGGTGTCCTCTATGCGGTAA
>JAMOOB010000081.1 GCA_027066265.1 Desulfurococcales archaeon | reverse complement strand
TCGGTGTTGATAGCCCTAACCAAGTTCTTAGGAAGCTGCTCTTCGATGGAGTAGGTCCTAGACCTGTACCCAGTATCAGCAATAGCTTTGCGGAGAGGTTCTTCCAATGCCTAGAGAGTACGAGGATAGACTTCGTATCTGCCGTAAGCTGCGCTGCGTGGGCTAAGGCTGTCGAGGAGCTTGGTGATCGCCCGCTTCTCATCGCGATCGATGTCAAGGACTTCGGCTACGAGGTAGCTATCGTTAAGGATCTGGGCGAGCCGGTAGCCTACGTCTACAACCATGGTAGGTATGGGCTCCAGAACCCCGTTAGGCACACGCTATCGATATGCGCGTTGCTGGGACTACTCATAGCGGTTAGGGAGGATATAGAGACTGGAACGCATTTCGAGAGACTCGGCTATAGATGCTCTCGATCACGCTACGGTGAATACCTTGCATATACCTGCTTCAGGGAGGACGATCTCGGGCATAGACACGTACTTCTCCTAATCCGTAGAGATGTATTCGAATGCATCCCTAGAGCCGAGAGCTACATAGAGATCGATGGGCATAGGGTTAGGAGGGTACTGACATCGTTCTGCTACACGTTTCTAGGACCGTTACCGATGCAGGAAGTACCGCAGGTACTGTACGTAGCGCAGGGACAGGGCATCGATGCTAGGATCGGGGTTTCCCTATGCAACGCATGGAACGGGTCTTCCTCCGGAGATATGTGGATAGCGATAGAGCTAGAGAACAGATCCCAGCTAGATGCAGCGTACAGCGTCCTAACCAAGATCTTCGGTAGGAAGAACGTTAAGAAGCATAGGAAGAGCATCGGCGTAGAGAGCCACGTACATACCCTAGCAGCGCAGCTAGGCATCGAGCTAGGAGAGATCAGAAAGCTAGAGGACCTAAACACGGTTATCAACAACATCGATAAGCTCGTAGCAACGATCCTGAAACAGGTTTTCTCATGTATTAGGGTAGCCCCATCGAAGAGAAGAGCTTGAGGTGATGGGGGTGGGTGTAGGGGTGGTGAAGGGGGTCGAACCCGTAGTTCCAGTTCCTAGGTCCGAGAGGACGTTGTCGATGCTGGTATACATGCTTTTCTGGCCCATGGCGTTGGCTAGAGAGCTTGCTGAGATAGCTGGTATTCCTAGCAAGTACGTGTATCCCTACCTAAAGCCGTGGATACGTAGGGGCGTCGTAGAGGTTCTGAAGGGTACGGGGGCGAACATCTATAGATTGTCAGAGTGGGCTAGGGATCTGCTGCAGAAGGTGTTGGATTCGGTGCAGAGCTTCCGCGGTAAGATGGCTGCTAAGCGTGTCGAGGATAGAGCCGTAGAGATCGCTAGGAAGTTCGTGTACCAGCGATGGGGTAGAGACCTCAGCGAGGAGGAAGAGGTTCTGGTGAGGTTCCTAGCTAGATGGTGGCTCGAGAAGGGTAGAGACTACTTTCAATCGGTCTGGGGAGAGGGGCTGTCAAACGCGCTGAGCCTAGCCATAGAGAAGACTATGGGTAGGAAGATCGATCCCGAAACCATAACCGAAGCACTGACGATCCTCGAAGCAGCGGGAGTAATCTACATCGAGGAACGTTCTAGGCTAGGACCAAAGGTAAAGCTCTCGAACGCGATCCTAGACCAGCTACGCTTCCTAGCGCTCAACAAGCTACGAACACGCTAAGAGCCTAGCTACGTGCTCGGGAAGCAGCGGTGGAATGGTGGAGGAAGCTAGACATCTCTAGGATAGACGACGAGGCAAGGTACAAGCTCTTCGACTACGTAGTAAATACCAAGGGTGTTAGACCTAGGGATCTAGGTATTAGCTACTCATCATTCTGCAGGATTAGACAGAGAAAGCAGCGGGTATCGGATGAAGTTCTGAAGAGGATCCTCAGCTTCATCACTAAAGAGGAGTTTGAGCGGGTTCTTAGTGCTCAGGAAAGGTTGAAAGCTCTAGGCATTCTGCGAGACGATGGATCTGTAGACTACGGATTGGTTCTCGAGATCATCGCTCTTGCATCCAGAGATGAATACCTAAAGAACGTTCTACTCAGATTCGTGGTACAGAACTTTCGCGAGGATCTACGAAGGATGCTAGGGCTAACGCTAACTCACATCGAGTTTCGTTGGTCCGAAGACTTCGAAGAGTTTCTACGTAGTAGAAAGAAGCGGAAGAAGATCCTCACTCGCGAAACCCTGGCCTACTATCGAAACCTATTCGAGAAGTACTTAGAGGGTAAGGTTCTGAGCGAAGAACTTGTCGAGTACGTACTTCGCCACCCTAACAAATGGTTGAGAAACATCTTCAGGCACTACATCCAGTACCTGTACTACCGTAGGAGGATTCCTCCCGAGACCTTCGGGTGGTTGATGGAGGTCATACCCTCGCGTTCTTACAAGCTGGATGTTCGTCCGTATACGATCAACTTAGACGATGTTAGGAAGACTATGGAGTTCCTGAAGCAGAGACACGAGAAGTACTACGTACTCTACAGATTGATGCTCGAGTCCGGTGCTAGATTGAAGCACGCAATTCAGGTTCTCAGAACTTTCAGCCCTGATGAAGTTATCGAGATCCGTGAGATCGATATGGTGACGAAGAGGTTAGTCTGCTTCGAGAAGCATTGCAGGTACTTCGTAGGTATTCGAGGTGGCCAGAAGCCCTGCGAATGGCTCTGGTTCTCGACCGAGACGCTGAAGCTCTTAGAGAAGTATAGGGGTGCTAAAATCGATAGAAAGGATCTCTGGGAATACGTTAGCAGACATAATCTCGTTAGATCGAAGATCCTCAGAAAAGTTAGCTGGAGGATCTTAACTGAGGTAATCCCCGACAAAGACGTTGCTCGATTTATTCAATCCAGGTTCGGAGAATTACGAATCTCCGAAGCTAGGTACGGAGACCTGCTTAGCAAAGCCGACGTGTGGTACCCCAAGGTTCTCGAAAAGCTTCGGGAGCTAGGCTTTTCATAGTCTATTCCATACACAGCGCGTATTCGAAGAACTCCTTCTTTCGATATTGCAAGTGCAAGTCGTGCAACATGCAAATAACTACGAGCAACCACGAGCCTTGAGAGCCGGTGGGGGTTCGACCCCCGCGCGGGTTCAAATCCCGCCCCCGGCGCCATTACATTGCTTACCTCTGCACATTCACGATCATCGCTATACGAAGAGTTTCGTGTTGAAGACGAGTTTCCTTCGGTCTTCAGTACTGAGATTTGAATGAAAGAACGATTGTGGGTATATACCTCGGCTTCTCTTCGTAGATATGGCTATGCATACAAAGGGTATGCGCTTTCTATGGAAGGTATTGACGGTGCTTTCGATAGTGATGTTGATCATAGCTATGCTTACGGAGCTTGCTGTTCTAGCGATCTTTGCGTACTTCTATTCGAGGATCAAGGCTATGTACTACGTAGTAGTTCTAAGGCTTAGACTTCTGGGAGTACCTCCTAGGATTCGAAGGAAGGTTCTTGATCTTTATAGATCTAAACTTCGTGAGTCGATGCCTTCCATTCGTAGGATTCTAAAGATAGATGGGCAGGGTATAGGCAGAGTTGCCTAGCCAACGATATTAGCTTACTCATCTCTCCTATACTTGGTGATGCGAGATGTCGGGCGGGGTCGAGGAGAGAAAGGTTGAATCGTATCGAGAACATCCCGAGTACATAGAGTTGAAAGCCGTGTTCTCTGCAATCGAAGAGTTCCTAAGAGCGGTGCTACCCCTAGTTAAGCAGTTGATAGATGCAATGCTTGCTCCACTCGATGGATCCAAGCTTGGGAAGGATATCGCTGAGATGTATAGGCAGCTCAAGGAGAGTGGGATGAGTGATGAAATGATTGAGAAGATCGTAGATAAGTACCTACAGAAAAGGTTGGAGGAAGTACCTACGGTTACCAGCTTGCTCAAGATGCTTGGAGAAGCTATGTCTAGGGGCATAGAAGCGTTATGGATCTAACCAAAGCGTTCGAGAAGAGTGCTGAAGCTAGTGAAGAAGTCAGTAGAGCTGATAAAGAAGATGTGAAGCGGGCGGAAGAACGTGGTAAACGAGGAGAACAGTCTTGAAGATAGGATTGCTAGGATCGAAGAGATGATGAAGAGGATCAACGAACGATTGGAGAGACTCGAGAGATTGATTGAAAGTAGTGGTGGTTCGACGCTAGCTATAGAGATGGCGAAGCTTGCAATCTCATTCACTTTGCCTCCTACGGAGGTAGCTAGGATTGCTATGCGAGCTCTCGAAGTGATGAGGTCCATACCTAGTAGAGACGACATCATGCGGTCAGTAATCGAAGTTCTATCGAGTTGCAAACCTTTGACACTTACAGAGATAGAGAAGAGGGCGAGGAGACTTCGAGGAACAGCATCCAAGCATAGTATCAGGAAGAGGCTCGATGAATTAGTATCTCGAGGTCTAGTGGTTACGATGGAGTACGGTTCTAGGAAACTTTACACTCTCAAAAACTGTCTACATCAGGATAGTGCGGAGCCCTAACACCATACAGGTAGTATGCGTACCGTTTCATTCCTGTATAGAGCAACGAATGGAGTTAGTTCGCAATACGTAAACTTTCACGATGTGTATCGCCGTAATCGTTCTCCGTATTTCCGTACTACAAAGCCTGTCGTCGGATTCAAGACTCTTGCATTGATTACGTACCGCATAGTTTAGTGCGTTGATCTGTAAGGAGGCAAAGCATATACGTTTAATCTCATTGGTAGAGAGGTAGGTGTATCTCGTGGAACTCTTGCTGATAGGATTCGAGAGCTTCGGCGTTCGCTCCATGGCAACCTTTGTAAGTGTTAAGGATGTGAACGTATTCATCGATCCTTCAGCTGCTCTAGCTCCTCGTAGATACGGTCTTCCACCTCACGTTCTGGAGGTTGAGAAGCTCTTCGGGGTATTCGATAGAATTGTAGAGCTTCTCAAGGATAGCGACGTCGTGGTGATAACGCACTACCACTACGATCATCATGACCCTGGTAGGTTCCTAGATCCCGAACTATTTCGAGGTAAGATTCTTCTCGTCAAGCACCCTATGCAAAACATAAACGTTTCTCAACGTATTCGAGCCCATAGATTCCTTAAGCTTGTTTCAGATCGTGTTCGTGAACTGAGGTACATAGACGGCAACGAATTCGTATTCGGTTGCACAAAGCTCTGGTTCTCTAAACCTGTTCCACACGGTGAGAACTCTAAGCTTGGATACGTTGTTGAGGTATGCATTGACGATGGCGACGATAGAGTCCTACATAGTTCGGATATCGAGGGAGCACCGCTCGATGAACAGATCGAACCGCTGTACGTGTGTAGACCACGTATAGCGATCGTAGATGGACCTCCAACCTATCTAGAGGGGTACAAGTATAGCTCGCGTAGCGTGGAGAAATCGCTGAGGAACCTTATGCGCGTTCTTAGAGAGATACCTGAGCTAGAGATCGTGATTCTAGACCATCACTCAGCACGCGAACTTTCATGGTTCGAGAAGCTGAAGCCTCTTCTCAATCATGGATCGGAGCTCGGTAAGAAGATCATGCTTGCAGCTCAGTACATGAAGATCGAACCTCAGCTGCTCGAGGCTAGGAGAAGGGAACTCTTCGAGAAAGATCCTAGAGATGGTATCGAACTGCTTAAGAATCGTAGAATTAGGTTAGATGAATTGGGTGAGTGATGACAAACCCCTTCTGCTGACGATGTGATGAAGCCAATTTGCGCTGACGGGATCTACACATGGTTCACAGAATCGTTCTAGACGATAAGCTCACCAAGATCGTTAGAAAGATCGTGGAGTGGCTAGGTCTCGACCACATCGATGTTGATAGAGTTGCTGTGGTTAGAAACCTCGATTCACGTTCAAACGCCTTTGCGAGGATCCACGCTCTTCCAAGGGTTTTCAGCGTTGCTTTCGGTATCGAACCTCGCTACGTCATAGAGATAATCGATCGAAACTTCAAGCATCTAGACTGCGAGAAGAAGTTAGAGGTTCTCGTACACGAACTCATGCACATACCCAAGAATTTCAGCGGTGGTCTCAGACCACATACAGCTCCACAACTAAAACCAAGCTTCGTGAAGAACCTCGTATACGAACTCGATCTCGACGATCTCTGTAGAGAGTTAATGGACTAGCTCCCTCCAATCGATGCTATTATCCCCTCTACGCCTTCCCTAATCATCGCAACGGCGTAGGCTGCTAACAGCATCGACATCACCTTGTCTAGAGCTGTACTTCCACGTCTACCGAGTACTCGAAGCAGTTTCTCACCGTTTTCGAGGAGGATCCACGTCAAAACCATGTTTACGGCTATGCTTAGCAACGTTATGTGTAGACCAGCTACGTACCTAAGGTAAACAACAGCAGTGATTGCTCCGGGACCCGCGAGCAACGGTATGGCTAGGGGTACGATTGCTACGTCTTCGAGACTAACTTCTTCGGCTAACGATTTTCCCAGCAGTCCCAGCACAGCGTAGATGAACAGCACAACGCCTCCAGCGATCCTGAAATCGTTGATCGTTATACCGAAGTAGTTCAGAATAGCTTCTCCAAGGATTGCGAAGAACGTTAGCACGATCGTTGCTACGATGATGCTCATCCTCACGGTTCTAACCCTACTCGTTGAATCTAAATCCTTCGTGAAGTAGTGGAATAGCGGAGCGTTTCCTGGAGGATCCAGTACTACGAAGAGCATGAGTATAGCTCGTAGTAGATCCATGGATCGTCGACCCCTGGAGCCGGATGGGTTCGAAGCCTAAGTAGGTTTCATCGTAGCTGAACCCACGAGAGCAGCGATAATACCCTCTACATCCCGTTTCTTCGGGGATTCTGCGTGGAGAGATGGAGATTCGTAGATCTAGGTGCTAGAGATGGGTACTTCATTCAGAGCGTTTACGAAGCAGTTGCAAAGTTCGTAGGGTCGGGAAGATCTCCACCAACGCTGATATTCGTCTATCCATCCCATCCCTACGTATGTATAGGAGTGAATCAGTTACCGGATCTAGAAGTCGATACCGAGCTCTGTCGAAAGCTTGGGATCCCCATCGTTAGGAGACAGGTAGGAGGTGGTGCGGTGTACCTAGATCAGAACCAGCAGTTCTACCACGTCATCGTCCCTAGAAATCATCCGCTTGCTCGTGGTACCGTAGAGGATTTCTTTAGAAACGTTCTGCGTGCCGTTGTAGAGTTCTACCGTAGCTACGGTCTTCCAGCCGAGTACAAGCCTGTGAACGACGTAGTTATACGTGGTAGGAAGGCTTCGGGTAACGGAGCGGCACTACTCCACGGATCCATGGTGTTGATAGGCAACGTCATCCTCGATTTCGATGCTGAAACCGCTGCGAAAATCCTTCGTGTTCCCGACGAGAAGCTTCGGAGCCACCTAGTTGCTACGATGAAGGAGTGGGTAACCTCCCTCAGGAGAGAGCTTGGCTACGTTCCTCCAAGACACGAGGTTGTTATAAAGCTTAGGAAGTGTTTCGAGGATGCTCTCGGTATCGAGCTAGTAGATGGAGAGCTGAGTGCCGAGGAACTCGAGGAGACACGTAGGATTGCTGAGAAGCTTGCTAGTAAGGAATGGCTCTACGCTCTCGCCGATGGTAGGGAAGACCTTCTTAGGAGATACGTACCCGGTACACGCGTAGTGAAGGTACGTGAAGGACACTACATTGCGTACGTCGATCATCGTGGAGAGAAAACGGTAAGGATAGTGCTAGAAACCGTTGAAGGAATCGTCAACAGCGTTATCATTAGCGGAGACTTCTTCGTTGATCCACCCGACGTGCTGCTCGAGATCTCGAAGCAGTTGAGGGGTACGAAGATCAGCGAAGTGGTTGAACGTAGTCGTAGCGTTGTCGAGGAAGCACTTTCGAAAGCACGTATCGTTGTAGGTGTGAAGCCCAACGATATCGTTGAGGCTCTTAGGAAGAGCATAGAGATTCTCGAGAACTTCGCTACATCGTAAGCTTCGAAACCCCCTTTATATCGCTAAACTTCGGTGTTCTGCGGAGATAGCGTTGGATCCATGGTTCGTAGCGATACTAGCAATGCTAGGTTTCGTTGCGGGAGCTGTAGGTACTTTGATGGGTATCGGAGGAGGAAGCATTGTTTCTCCTACGTTGATAGCTCTAGGGATAGAACCACACTACGCAGTTTCTTCAAGTCTTGCCACGGTGGTTGGTACAAGTCTCGGCGGGCTAATCAAGTTCTTTAAGAAGAGGTTGGTCAAGGTCAAGATAGCTCTAATCCTCGAAGCAGCGACCATGATTGGCGCGGTTCTGGGTGGATGTATAGCATTGAAACTCCCTAGCACAGTGGTTGCAATGATCGTAGCTCTAGTGCTAGCAATGGCAGGAACCATAACGTTGCTCCAGGAGCACATCAAGCCATGTAGAAGGCTTAGCATAGCCGTACCGCTATCGATGGTTGCTGGGATAGTGTCTGCTATGAGTGGTATCGGCGGCGGCGTAATCAAGATGCCGATCATGTTGGCGATACTAGGACTAGATCTGCGAGCAGCGTTGGCAACGAGTAAGATGATGGTTGGGATAACTGCAGCAACAGGTCTGTCTACGTACTTGGCACAGGGAGTTTTCGATCCGTATCTAGCGTTGCCCCTAGCCGTAGGGTCTTACCTAGGTGCATCCATGACAGCTAGGCTGGTAACGGAGCTAGAGAAGCAGAAGCTTAGGAAAGTAGCTGCATCGCTCTACTACGCAATGTCTATCCTAACCTTTGCGAGGATCTTAGCTACGACCTAGCATTCCCTCGATACGTGAGTAGAGCTGAAATCGTTTCGCGTATACCTTCCTCCAAGCTGTACCTAGGTCTATATCCAAGCAATTGAATCATCTTCGAGATATCGGCACAGCTCCTCGCTACATCTCCCGGTCTAGGTGGGTAGAACACGGGTTTCAAATTGGCTCTACCCATGATTCGGAGTATCGTGTCTACGACCTCGAGCACCGTGTACTCTCGCCCCGTACCCACGTTAATGATCTCGTTAACTATGTCGAGCTCGATGCAACGCTTCACGATCTCTACAACGTCCTTCACGTAGATGAAGTCTCGAGTCTGCTTACCGCTTCCATAGATAATCGGAGGTTCACCACGTAGAACTCTATCGATGGTCTTGGAGATGAGACCTGCATACGCAGAGCTTTGACCCGGTCCATACACGTTGAAGAGCCTTAGAATCACGTATCGCAGACCGTGACTACGAGACATGGTCTGGATAAAGATCTCGGCAGCAAGCTTCGAAGCACCATAGGGATTGGTGGGATTCGTAGGATGATTCTCATCGATTGGTACGTACCTAGGTTCTCCGTATACAGCAGCCGAGCTAAAGAAGATGAGCTTCTCAACTCCGAGCTTTGTGCAGAGCTTTGTAACTACTACGGTTCCCGTAACATTGGAATCGCTATACAGCTCGGGAATCTCCATAGATTCGAAAGCATCTATGAGAGCAGCGGCGTGAACAACGATACTGCATCCATGAAGAACCTTACGAAGAGCATCGCAATCTCTTACGTCCGCAACCCTCAACTCGATACCATACCTCCGCAGAAGCTCTCTCCCATAGCTAGAAGCCCTAGAAAGATTGTCTATCGCAATCACATCGAATCCGCATTCCTTGAGGTATACACATAGATGGGAACCAATGAAGCCAGCACCACCTGTTACCACTACAAGCATTTGATCTCCCTCACACAACGATTAGATACGTAACAGAGTTTAGAACTGTGATAGCTTGATAGTTTTGCGTTGGGGATCCTATTCTATAGAATTCATAGCTCTTCCATGAACGGTACTTGAAGAGATGGAGTGAGAGCGATCGTTGATTTAGATATCTATCTCTGCTAGGATGCGCAGAGGGCGGTATTCGTGGTAGCGAATATGGTTTGAATAGGCATCGTGAAGTAGCGATGGATGTGAATCCACTCATTGTAGGCATTGACGCGCTGTAGGCAATGGTATCGCTTCACAGTACTTCTTCGAGCTTTCCTTGCCTAAGCATGTATGTTCTTTTGCTGAGAGCGAAGTTGAGGTCGGTGGTAGTCACGATTAGTGCACACTCGTTTTCTCGAACTAGACTCTTCAATATCTCTACCACTATCGTTCGGGTTTCGTCATCGAGATTAGAGAAAGGTTCGTCCATCACCAAGAGCTTGGGTTCCTTGACTATTGCTCGAGCAATCGCTACACGTTGTCTCTCTCCTCCCGAGAGCTGATGAGGGTACCTATCTTCCTTATCTTTGAGACCAAGCATCTCGAGAACTCTACGAACTTTCTCTCGTCGTTTCCTTCGTTCGATGCCGAGCAACGCTAAGGGTAGTTCGACGTTCTTTTCAACCGTTAGGTGTGGTATAAGGGTGTAGTGCTGATCCACGTAACCGATGTACTTAAGTCTCAGTGACGATCTTAGAGAATCGCTAGCTTTCGAAACGTCGATTCCCATGAACTCTACGTATCCTTCATCTGGAATCTCTATGAGCGAAGCTATACGACACAGCGTTGTCTTTCCAACACCGCTCCTACCACGAATCGTAATGATGTCTCTTGACGAGATCGATAGATCGATCCCGCGAAGAACTTCGGTACTACCGTAACGTTTAACAACGTTTCTCATCTTCATCAACTCCATATACATGCACCTACGTAGCCGTGCCAGTTACTCGAAGAAACTATCAGCGAGCACTCCCTATCGAGGGTTCTCCACGATGGTGTTTCGTACGTGTTCAATCCTATGACTAGCCCCTTCTCTACACTCTGTCGAGATAGCAGCAGTACTTCGTTTTCCTCGAGCTTGCCATGCAACAACGACTTGATAGTGTTGGTGATGCCTACCCTTATGAAGGGTATGAGTACGTATTCAAGTTTTGCACCTCCTAGTACTTCAACGTTGCTGTCTACGAAGTTTCGAAGAACGTTGCTTAGCGCAACGTCTTCCTTGGTGTAGAGCCAGTAGAAGGAGATCTTATCCAAGCCCAGATCTATGCTTAGTTGAATCGATATCGTTGTGAGTATGCATAGCGTTAAGACCGTATAGACAAGGATCTTTCTCGATGTACTACGTACGTCGTAGATAGTCGTGCTGAAGGAATATGCTAAGTAGTTGAGGATTCTATGAAGTGCATTAGATAGTACTGGTTTTGCGAACGTTGCAAAGCTAGCGAATATGATCACCGTAGCGGTGATTCCACGCGCAAGAAAGGTTACATACCTTATCCGTGGTATCAACAGCAACACTATCGGAAGTGCGTAGGGAGCTAGAGCGTTCAGCTCGGGAATCCTTAAACCATAGACTATGTTAAGTTTGATGCTCAGAAGCAGTAAAACTATTGCTGCGAGCAGTGCTGTAACCCTGATGCTGTCCATAGAATTAGTTCTTCGTATGCTTACAAGAGTTAGGATTGTATGTATAGCTATTGCGTACAGAACCAATGTTATTAAATCGTTGAGTAGAATCGTTACCCTGAACCCTATGCATCCATAGACTAAGTAGTATACAGTAAAAACGCTCAGCATAATCATCCCGATGACGAGGTGCTTCACCCCAAGATTGAGGAACTTTCCTCGACCTAGAACATCGTCTCGAATAGCTAGAACACCTATGTTTAAAGCAGATGCTATCGCGACGAGCGTCGCTAGGTGATGAGATAAGGATGCTGCCACCGAGAGTAGCGGTACTAGGACTAGTGCTCGACGTATCGAGCTTATCAATGGAAGCAACAAGATCGTGAATACTATTGGATAGCAATACACTTCCTTCAACGTTGTTGATGTGAAGATCGTTAACGAAGGTACGCAACAGAATACCAACACTGATATCCATGCATACTCGTGATCGAATCGCGATACGTATGAGTATAGCAACGTGCTTACAGCTAGGCAAAGAATGGTTGTTAAACATAGGCTATATACTACTTCAATGCTTAGCCCAGTAACCATCGATACCATTGCAGCGCTTAGGATTACACCGGGCCAATGATTGTTATACCCATCGAATTCCTTATCTATCCATATCTTAACCCGTGGATTCTCGACTAGTTTCTCGGAAGCATGTATTAGAGGCCATACATCGGTAGAGAATGGAACTCCTTGGATAAGGAAGTGTAGTGCATGGATAGGTAGCACGATTAGGAGTGCTAGAAACAATGCTTTGTTTACATTCATTGTCTCAACCCTCTCCACACCCCTACCACTACTATCAATGCCATGATTATGGTGATCAATGCATGCATTGCGAGGTCTATGTCGATGATCAACGAGAAGCTAGCTATCGATATAGAGAATCTGAGTATCTTGATCATAGTCATGGAGATGGTGGATGCAGCAATTAGTGCGCTAATTGCTACAAAGATCGTTGAGATCGTGATAATGCGTTTGGTTACTCCAATCATTGTAAGAACTTCGAGAGCTCTATGCGTAAGTGCTTGAACGTTGCTTGAAAAGAAGTAGAGTCCGGTTGCGATCACGATGCTCAGAGCTATGTTTAGTATAAGCATGACCGTTCTAGGTATGCCAATCCTAGCAAGGTAGATATCTTCAAGGTTCTCGAATCTACGTACTTCGATTCGTTTACCTACAATGTTGAGTGCTAGAAATGCTTGCTCGATGAGCTGGGTAGGAGGTGTAGATACTCCTAAGATTCTCAACACTTCCTCCAACGTAGATGCGTTTCGACACTTGATTATGGCAAGCGATGCTTGTCTATACGACATAGCACGCAGTAATCTAACGATTTCGATGGGTGCCAAGATCATATCTTCGTGCTTGGAATCATCGACTATGTCAACGACTCGAAGCACTACGGATGATCGTAGGAACGGCGTTGATAACGAGATCAAGTCTCCTTTCGAAATACTTAGTTTCTCGGCAAGTCTCTTACCAACGTAACAACAGTACAAGCATTGCTTAGAAAGATTGTCTACTCCAAGAACTACTACAACTCTATCTCCCAACAATGCCAAGGTCGTCGTTACGGTCTCTATCTCTACATCGAGTCCACGTAGTTTCGAGCTCAAGGTACGTACGTCGATAATCGATGTGAAGGGAGCTATGCTAAGACTGCTGACAACAATGGAGTTCCTCTGTGTAGGTACAACGATGCGATAGAATTCGTAGTAGTTCTGCGTAATTCCTAAGAGTATGTCTACGCTTAGCATAATGAGTAGCGAAACAACGAAGAACGGTATCCATAGGATCCTCGCCAGTACCTTGAACGTTGTAACTATTTCGCTAAACACGTTTCTTCACCTCCATAACGATCGAGAAGCATGCAATCGCTGTAGAGTATGCGAGGTAGAGACCGATAGCAGCAGTGCTTGGAAGAGGTCTCGTAGCTATGAGGATCCCGAAGCACTTGATTAGCGTTGTGGCTACGTGTATGGCCATCGTTGCGAAAGCTATGCCTAGAATCGTCGATAGTGTTGCGAGTAGGATAGAGAACAGAATCGTTGAAGCAGTGAGCTCCCTCTTAGCAATACCACAATACTTAAGGCTCTCGAAAACTATCTGTATTCGATCAATGAATCTCTTTGCTATCGGTGGCACTATCAAAGCGTAGCTTACGAGGATGAGTACCTTCGCTAGAACTAGGTTCTCAGACAACTCTTTAACAAAGTAATTACTGATCGCAGCAATTACATCTCGTTTATCGATACCTACGGCAAAGCATCTAGATGTAGAGATGCCGGGAAGGAGTCTAGATGGTATCGCTATGTAAGGATCGTACAAGTTGCTACGGCATGTACGCGAAATCTCTATTCGATGCATATCTACAGCGACGATGTACTGCTTCCATCCTAGGGCGCGTTTAAGTGCTTTGCCTATGCATGGAGAATCGATATTCTTCGAGATTACGATGATAGCATTATCGTAGCAATCGGTGCCATTGCATAGCGTTGCGAAGCACATAATGGTATCGCTTCCTGACAACGTAACTACGTTCGTAGTGCCTGGTGTAGCAATGCGTTGTGTAAGGAGTCCTTTCCCTACCTCTATAGAGAGATCTATCGAGCTCACGATAGCTATTGCAACGCTTAGCGATAGGATTAGAGGAATGCAGCTAGCGCTTCGTATGCTCTCTACGAGTATCGCTACGGTTGAAAGCGTTAACTTTCTAACCATGTTTCTCTACCTTATCGCTAGGCTTACCAAAGGAATTCCTTGAGTGATGTAGCGTAGTTGAGTTGCTTGCGTAGTACATCCCTATCGATGACCTCGATTCTACAACCTAAAGCTTCTAGCTTTGATAACGCTAGGCGATACGTTTGGTAAGCAATGCATGCATTCTCTAGATCTCGAACATCGATCCACGGCTTACCCGGTACGTAAATCGACACCTCGAGACCTTTCATCTTCAACTGTTCAACGAGGTTAAGTACCTCATATACGTTGTGTATCAACGTAGTGACGATTCTCGTAGAAGTGCCTATGGAGGCTATCCTAGGAATAATCTTCTCGAGTTCTATCTCCATAGGTTCGGAAACCTTGATTTCTAGAAGTGTAGCTAGCTCTCTTCTCGTAGCTGGTGGAAGAATTTCGTAAGGATCGAGATCCTCAACGATCTTCATTTCGAGTACTTGCTTAGCTAGGATTACCAACGCTGTAAGGGAATCCGTTGCAAGTAGCTGTCTTCGATTTAGAGATACCAACGTTATTGGAATGGATCGGAGATACGATGCTAACGCTATGGATAGTGCTGCAGATGCAATATCATCGCACGTCTTCGGACCTAGGCATCTATCGTCGAAGATAAGCAGTTCTCCACCACCAACCTCTTCCCTAAACTCCTTGACTACGAGCTTCAACGTTCTCGTACTCGCCTTCCAGTCTATCCTAGAGATAGGATCGCCAGGAACGTATTCCCTAGACGTGTAGTAGATCCCAGTAGAGCTACGTACATAGGACGGCACTTCCTGTTCTCCAGCAATGTAGCGTCCAGTTCGTGCAAGCGTTAGCGTTACGAGTGCTAGTAGCCATGCACGTGGATAGACTAGTACTTCCACTCCCAGATCGATGCGATGAACGTAGAGGAAGGTTCCGAACCGCGACGGTATGTATAGAAGTAGTTCTCCAAGCCGATACCTTCCCGCGTATGGAGGCTCGATCTCGAGCTCTAGTACGGTACATGCCCTCGATGCAGTCCTCGATTTAATCGAGCTGATAGTCGATTCCAGTTCTACGTCTAGCAAAGGAACGTTGCTTCGTAGCTCTACACGCATACTCTTCTTCTCGGAAGCCCAGAGCTTAACTACGTGAGATTCCGGCTCGATGCTGAGATCCATCTTGGCAATCCTTACGCGTAGAGAGATGAGATCCAGCGCTAGGACTGTAGCGAAGATCGTTGCTATAGATAGCAGTACGATATCTCGGCTAGCAATACCTACGAGCGTCGCTACGATGAATACCGATAGTAATGCGTACGCTCGTTGCGTAAGCCTAACCTTCGTCAAGTCTTGGGAACCTCAACGCTTTCAAGAGCTCTCAGAACGAGATCCCTAGGCGATACACCTCCAATGCTTGCCTCTGGCTTCAGGAATATTCGGTGAGTAAGTACGTACGGCGCGATCCACTTCACGTGGTCAGGCACTACGAAATCCAAGCCCTCTAGAAGAGCTAGTGTACGTGCTCCCTTCATCAACCATATGGAAGCTCTTGGCGAAGGACCTATCGAAACCTCTTCCTGTTTCCTAAGGTAGTTCACTAGATTCACGATGTAGCTCTTGATCTTCGTCGATACATACACCTCTCTAGCTGCTCTCTGCAATTCTATTACTTCCTCTAACCTCATCAATGCTCGAGGCTGCGTGGTTTCGATGAGATCTATCCTGTTAAGGATCTCAACCTCTTTCTCTGGATCCAAGAACGTTACCTGGTACATGTATGCGAATCGATCGATCAACGCGGGTGTTAGAGGATACGTACCTTCGGTGCCTACAGGCATCTGAGTAGCTAACACAAGGAATGGTTGTGGCAATGCATGTGTATGGCCCTCGATCGTAACCTGCTTCTCTTGCATTGCTTCGAGTAGAGCAGCTTGCGTTCTAGGAGGCGCGCGATTAAGTTCGTCAACGAATACGATGTTTGCGAAGATGGGGCCTTCTCTGAAGATCCATCGACTCGTCGAGAAATCGTAGTAGTACGTACCGAGTATATCGGATGGGAGGAGATCGGGAGTCATTTGAACACGTTTAAAGGTACCTCCTATCATCTGCGCAAAGAGCTTTGCCAACGTTGTCTTTCCGGTACCGGGAGGTCCCTCGATGAGTATGTGTCCTTCGCTCACCAGAGCTATAGCCATCAGCTTAAGTAGATCCTCGTACCCAACTATGTACCTAGACAGCTCGTCTATGACTGCGTTCAGCTTCTCGACCGAGTTCTTCTGAGGCATAGTACCTCCCTCACAACCTTCTCTACATCTTCACGTTTCCAGTCTGGATGCCTAGCTAGAATCCTCCTAATCAATCTATCCACCTCTCTATCGCTATACGTACTTCTACCCTCTCTAAGTATGGAGAACCTCGATGTTGCTACGATCAACAGCACGCTCATCGATACCGCGAAAGGATACCTAAGAGAGGTGCCGAAGATTAGTTGCGCTACCTTGAGTAGCGCGTTCCTTGCCGTGGTGTAGAGCGTGTGGTGCCAGTGATCAACTACTAAAGCAATGCTACGGTTCTCGAAAAGCTTTCTAAGGAAATCCATGTTCGTCCAGATCAAGGCATTGATTGCGGGATCCGCATCCGTAACGAAGATTATCCTACCCTTGCCAATATTCTTCTCGATAGCTATGCATAGGGGTCCCCTAGGCTCGTTGTTATCGGGTTCATTGTCTAGATCTAGGTCTACGTAGCTGAAAGCCGACGAATACCCGATGCATACACCATCA
>JAMOOB010000080.1 GCA_027066265.1 Desulfurococcales archaeon | reverse complement strand
ATTAGTGCTAACGCGGCAACGTATCGATTTGGACCATCATTCCTTATCAGAGAAGCTATCACAGTGTTTGTACCGGATACTACCGCTAACTTTCCTGGTCACCTCCTTACCAAGCTCGATAGCATCGTCGATACTCAGCTTCGAATCCATAGCCACGATCTCGAGGATTAGAAGCTTCTTAGCAGCTTCAACAGGTTTCTCAAGCTCAATTCCTTTAACCTTGGTTAGCTCCACCACTTCTTCAAGTAGTGGTACTTCAACCACTATAACCCTAGGACTGTTCTACATAGCACCGTACCCACAACGATTACATCAACACAACGCCTAGACGTGATCGATCACGATGATTCGTAACGCATCTACGCTAAGACGATCTGCATGCATCTAAACGCATAGCGATACAAAGGAGCTCAATCTAATGGTGTTGCGAACGCAATCCGGATCTTCATCGAGATGATGTAGGGAACGTATCTATGGCTTTGCCTAGAGCACGTCTTCCCGATGTCTACGATCGATGCCGATATTTGCTGTTCGAGGTATCTAGCGATCGTATTCAAGGACTGGATTCTTTCGCGTGACTGTCTAGGGTCTGTTGCAGAGATAGGGTCAAGCTCTTCGTCGTAGCGTATCCTAGGGATAACGAAACCGTTCTAAGGATCTACGTCTACAACATGCTCAACGAAACGATTAAGCCACCCTACCGACGCTATCTAGAGATAACGTTTAACGTTCTTAGCCTCGAAGAGCAATCATTATCGAGATCACGATCCGCCGAATCGATGTGGCTAGGTCTCGAGCTATGGATCTAGGTACGTAGGATTCTCTTCGCTACCTCGGTAACGAGTCTCTCTATACGCTTCAACGCCTCTTCTACGTGCTCCCTATCGCACCACCCTTCGTAGAAACATACATGCATTCCCTGACCACTCATCCAGGAATCGTGGATCCATTCACCTAGCTCTCTAACCATGATCTTCTCGTACTCCCACAGTTCTCCATGACTAGCAAGCCTCCTACCCTCCCTCCACGCCGCGTACGCCTTGATAGCGAGCGCTGTTGCTCCCCAAGCCTTCTCCGCAGCTTGACGAACACTACCTTTCTCAAGCTCTTGCTTAGCTTGTTCGAGCAGTTCCTTAGCAGCATTGATGTACTCTACAGCACGTTGCGGTGGATCCATGTTCTGTAGAGCAAGCTCAACTAGATACTCGTCGAGCGTCAGTCCTCGCTTCTCAGCGTCTTGCCTAAGCTTTTCAACTACGTTGCTTGGCACAGTAACGACAGTACTCATTCGAATCCCTAGTATGGAGAGCGTGTAGAGAGATAAAAGATGAAGTGGTGAAGACCCATTTCCAAGAGAGTACGAATGCAACGCTCTCGCAATCACGTACCCAGCTTTCAAGGCATCCCAAGCAACAAGCTCTGCATTTCGACTTTATCATGTACCTCGGATAGTGTTCACACTACCTCTCTTCCAGCGATTTGTCGCAACAAAGTGGTTGAATACCAAGGCTCTACCTCTAAATGGTACACCTACATCGGATTATAGATCTTTACGTGTCCACGATCTATAACTACGAGTAATCCGGGTTTAGGTTCTAGCTGACGAACTATAGAAGCTATCCTTTCAGCAACTCTCGAAAACTTCCCATTTGAAAAACCTGGTAGGGAACGTAGATCACATCGTCTTTCGTCAAGGATAAGAGGCGTGGTGCTGTGAAGTCAGAGTCCCTCGTTAGTATGGTTCTTCTAAGCTGGTTCGCTATCCTAATCAGCTCCCAGTTTCTTGGATAGGTTTTCATCGGCTAGGAGCTTCAGCAAGTACTACAACCCTCTTCAGAGCTTCGTAGACGGCTTCTAAAGGTATCTCAAGCTCTTCAGCAATTGTTTGCTAGCTCTTCTCTAGCGATAGTAGTATCGGTATCGTTGCTAGGAATAGTGCTAGGCTTGCTAGGTACGGTAGCGTTGGGTTGATCGATGCTAGTGCTCCTGCTACGAAGGGTGCTACGAGTCCTACCAATCTCCTGAAGCTCGATACCCCTGCTAGGATGCTGCTCGCTTTGTCGCTCGGTACCTTGCTGAATAGCCACGATCTGTAGAAGGGTAGCGCTAGAGTATTGCCGAACTCTGCCACGATGTTCGCCACTAGTATCGCGAAGAAGTTCGGTACGAGGAACATTATCAGTGCCCACGCTGTCCTCAAGACGAAGTATAGCGAGATAACTCTGAACCTATGTCTAGGCGATATGCGTTCGGATAGATGGGTTGCTGGAAGCGATGCTAAGATCGATAGAGCTACAACGAGCATTACCTGGAAGAAAGACATTCCTAGCTCTACCATCATGTAGTTGATCAGCACTATCTCGGGAGCTAGGTAGAGAGCAAGTATGTGTAGCGCTTCGATTGCTAGAATGCTCTTGAATTCTCTATCGAATCTAAACTCGAAGCGATCTCCGATCCTCTCCTCGATGTCTAGCCTAGGCAAGTACTTGACTAGGTACAGAACCGTGAATAACGACGATGCGCCTATGGCTATGAAGCCTAGGGCGAAGTGTATGGGTTTAGGAAACAGTACGCCGAAGACGTAGCCCAGCACTACGAATCCCATTGCCTGGCTTAGCAACGGTAACCTCATGTGCCATGCATACACTTCCTCGAGCCTATCCCTTGGATAGAGAAGCTTCTCAGCAACCTGGTACAGAGGGTAGAGAATCCTAGAGATCTTGCCTACGAACAAACCGAGCGATATCGTTAAGGGTCCTAGAAAGAAGTAGGATAGTCCATATAGCACATTCTCTACACCGTCTAGAGCATCTATTAGGATGAGTCCGTGCCTAACCGCTACGCGATCGAAGATCTTGCCGATGAGGTAGGTTAAGGGTACGGATACGATGTTGATCAAGGTGAATACGATGCCTATCTCGAGTATGGTGTAGAGGTCATAGATCCATACCTCGAGGGTGATTGGCGGGGGCTCGGGGCTCTCTATCAACGGCTTCTTGATGTAGATCTGAAGATCGGGCTTGAGCTTCTTCGATTCGTTGGATGGCTGCGATGGTGGCGGCGGTGAGGATGGCTGTTGCTCTACCTCGATTGTGAAGCCGTGTTTCGTTGTGATAGTGCATCGCGTGCCGTAAACGTCTCAACTTGCTGGAGACTCTCGATTACGATGATGTTCATAGGTAGGTTTTCCTCGTAGTGATGCTCCTTAGTCTCTGTAGAGAGTAGTGAGCTAGGTTTCATGGATTCAAGAATCGTGCTTGCTTTACCGTGTCATGAGCATCGTGGTAACGCTAACTAT
>JAMOOB010000079.1 GCA_027066265.1 Desulfurococcales archaeon | reverse complement strand
AGTTCCTAGTTTAGAAACTAGGAATCGGTGAGAAAATGGATCTTCCCGAGCTCTCGGGACCCGAATTCGTCGCATTAATGGAAAGGTACGGGATCAAGCCTAGTCAGCTAGGTATAACACCTACGTACAAGCTGAAGCTCAAGAAGGGCGAGAGGAAGCCTAGCAAGGAATTGATCGCTAGGCTCTTCAGCGTGATAAACCAGCTCGAGGGAAGCAGAGGGGTTGAGAAGCGGTGGTGGACCGGCCGGGATTTGAACCCGGGACCTCTCGGATGCCAACCGAGCGCTCTTCCAGGCTGAGCTACCGGCCCTCAGAGCCGATAACAGCTCGTTACACCGGGTTTTATAAGGCTACCTCACTAATCGTTGAGGGCGTCGCTATGGGGTACACAGATACGGTTTCTAAAGCACGCGAAGTTCTTGCACACAAGTTCTGGGAACTCTTGCATGATGAGTGTCGCGATGGATGCGTTCTAGGTATTGGAACAGGCACAACAATAGAATTCATGCTGAGCTACGGTGTACGTCGTGGTTACGTAGGGTTGCTACGTAGGTGCATACTGTTCTGCTCAAGCATACGAAGCGAAATGTATCTACGGAAAATCGGTCTGAAAGCAGCGAGCTTAACGTTCGTAGACGATCTCGATATCTACGTTGATAGCGCAGATGAAGTCGATGATCGCAAGTACATGATTAAAGGCGGTGGCGGTGCAATGCTACGCGAAAAAGTGTTGTGTTCTCTATCTCGAAAGAAGTACTTCTTCGTAGACTTCGCCAAGAGATCTGCGATGATAGGCGAGAAGAAGTTCGTACCGATAGAGATTGAGTACGTAGCACTACCCCTCTTAGCGAAATTCCTCGCATTACATGGCTACAGGTACGAGGTTAGGAATGCTAAAGCTAAGTACGGGCCTATCATGACAGACAACAATAATCTGATAGTGGACGTGTATACAGGTGCATTGAGAGATCCAGAGACTTTCGATCGCGAGATTGCATCGATTCCTGGAGTCGTTACCACTGGAATCTTTACTCCCAAGCACGTTACAATGATATTCGTTGGGTATCCAGATCGACTAGAAATCATCGACTAATTCGTTAACCTTCTTTCAACGCCTTTATTATTCTACATGCACGATCTAGATCCTGTTCCACCACGGTGCCTGTCACAATGATATCCGCTCCACTTCTCGCAATGTTTCTCGCTGTTTCCGGATCCCTTATCCCGCCGCCCACGATTAGCATAACATCGGGATCCAGTACGGATCTACACATCTTGATTGCTTCCAGCGGTACGGGTTTGGGAGCACCGGATCCAGCTTCTAGGTATACGTACCTCATACCTAGGTACTGCGCTGCCAATGCATATGCAGCAACTAGCTCAGGTTTTTCGTAAGGTATAGGCCTTGCGTAACCCATGAATCCAGCACTTCCACCATAACCAACGATTATGTACCCAGTAGGTAGAACTTCTAGACCGTACCTCTTTATTATCGGTGCTGCATATACGTGTGCCCCAACTATGAAGTACGGGTTTTCTGAGTTTAGCAACGAAATGAATAGCACTGCATCAGCGTAACGCGACAAACCTGCAACGCTACCGGGGAACAGTATCGATGGTATGTCAAACTCTTCCACAACCTTAACAACGCGATCAACATCACTTTCAAGAATCGCAGTGCTGCCCCCAATCAGTATCGCATCCGTTCCACAACTAACGATGTTGTCCAGCAAGTTCCTAAGATCTTGTTCGTTCCCAACCTTCTCTGGGTCTATCAACGTGAAGTGTAGTGGAGTCCCTCGACGTTTTTCACGTAGATATTGCGCTACCTTACCACGCCATTTAGCCAACCTCTCACGCCATCTATGCTCGGCGGGTACCGGATAAAATCTTCCTAAGGGTTGGCGAGAATCTCATGGACATTATCTCGATCACGATCTCCTTGAGTACTGTTCCAGGAACCTCTACCACGTACAGCTTACCTAATCTTCGTGCAAGCTCGAAACCCACTACATGGTAGCACGCACTCTTAATTCTCCTGCTCAAAACGTTTATCACGAAATCGTAGCACGAACACCATCTACAAGGAACAACAACGTAATCGCGTTCAACACCTCTGAACACGTGTATTTCGAATCCCGTTTCAACGCACTTGAGAAGTACGAATCTCCTGCTTCTGAACCCCTCCAACACCTTTGGATGCGTAGCAAAACTCGATACAACTTCATCACTACAGAGCTCCTCCATACCTCTTCGTTCTAGGGCTGGACATCTAGAGCTATATACCTATCAGCACACTACCCAGTACGGTGAATACCATGTCGAGCAGAAGAAGGAGAACAAGTCCATCGATTTCGAGCTACGTCGGACTGATAAGGTTCTACGAAGAGGTAGAGGAGCAAGTCAAGATAAGTCCTTACGTGATGCTAGCTATAGCGATTCTAACTCCATTAGTAGTACTCATTCTAAGAGCTCTGTACGCAAAGCCATAGATTCTTAAGGATCCTACACAAATACTTGGTTCTGGGGCCCGACCCGCCACCCCGCTACGGGGAGCTTTGAGCTCCCCGAGGAAGCACCGCTCCCCGCACGGCACTGGGGCCCCGCAAGGGGCCGGGGTAATACCCCGGGCAACGGCACAGAAACGACACGGCCGCCAACCGATGAGAATGATGCGGCGAGGATCCCCGGGCAACCGGGGATCAGCAACCCGTTGACGAGGTTGGCGGATGCGGTGAAACGGCCGTCCCCCAGGGGGTAAGGCCCGGAGTCCTCCGATGAGTGCCGTGCAAGGAGGTGTCGGGCCGCTTAGCCAAATGCGGGGGTATACAGAAAGCGGGCTATGGCGGGTCGGGCCCTCTCCACAGGAAGCAGAGGGGTCAGTAATACTCCGTGATCCGTACCGATACCTTACTAAACATTGATGAGAAGTAGCGTTACTCCCCATCGGTTCGGATGTAGATATCGCTATCTTCGTTAGTGTGAAGTGATACGTTCTTGTTCTTTTCTATCTTGGTTTGTATAATTGCTGAATGCTAAGTAGAAAATTATTTGTTGTATCGATGATTAATGTAATTCTAAGCAAATAGATGTAAGATATGCACGATCTGCTTTGCACTGTGTGCAGAGGAAGCGGAGGGGTCTAGGGAATGTGGGAAAGAGGTGGGTTCTACAGGAACTGGAGGGGTTCATTGATGTGAAGAACCTCGTCTATGTCTAGGATTCGTGGAGGTACTTCGTGATGTGGAAGTTGGTATAGTTTCAATGGTTTCACTAAGTGTTTGATGCTTTTCGGCGGGGGTACG
>JAMOOB010000078.1 GCA_027066265.1 Desulfurococcales archaeon | reverse complement strand
ACTGCGTAGCTATTGCGGGAATTGTTGCGAAGTGAAAGAACACGAATCTTCTAATGCACGATCCTGTTCTCCGATCGCTGAACGTCCATGCTTCGTGAAGAACGAAGTTATTGATTATCGAGAGCTCTATAGCTATCGCGCTAGCTAACGCATATACTTCGAGATAGGGAAGGAGTAGCATGAGGGATGCTAGGTTCACTACGGTACCTACCAAGCCTACGGCAGCGAATCTCAGGGGTCTCCAGCTACATAACTTCATTAAGTGCTTAACGTAGCGTAGGATCTGACCAACACCTAGCTTACTCTTACCATGGATTCGAAGACCGAAGCTATAAGGAATTTCCTTGACGCATCTCCACCTAGTCTTGACCAAGAGCTCGAGAAGTATCTTGAAGCCTTCGGGATCCAGATGCTCCAGCACTTCGAGTACTAGGCTTCGTTTTATTGCAAAGAACCCAGATACTGGATCCCTAACCGATCTGGCCTGCGGTAGGAGTAGACGTGCTAGCAGTATAGCGCCCTTAGAAATCGTCTTCCTAACGAAGCTCCATCCCTCGACTGATCCTCCCTCAACGTACCTACTCGCAATAGCAATATCGCATCCCTGAGCAACAACCTCGACGAGCCTCGGTACTACGCTAGGAGGATGCTGAAGATCTGCATCCATCACGACAACGATCTCGTTCTTAGCTACTTGAATCCCTAGGAGAACCGCTGTGGCCAAACCCTTGGAATTGAGTCGACGTACCACGATGCCTCGAACACCGTTCTTAGCCATCGATTCAAGGCTTGTAAGCCACGTACGATCGGGACTATTGTCGTCTACAACGATTAGCTCGAAATCCTTGACATGCTTAACAAGTTCTTCAACGAGTTTCGGCACATTCTCGCTCTCGCAATACGTTGGAACGACGATGCTCGTCGAAGCCATGACTACAACAACCTCCTATACCTTCTAAACTTCTCCACCAACGTACCTCGATAGATGTAAAGCTCTGCGCTGGGTATTCGCTTAGTTGCCAACTCTAAGAATTCTTCGTCGTCATCGTGGATCTCCGCTATCTCGTACCCTTCGTACATTAGCTCCAACACCATCTCGAGCTTTACGATCGGACTCTTCCTACGATCGTTATCCCTACGCATGCATATCCTCCATATACGTTCGAGCGGAATTCCTACACGTTTCAGTTGCTCTACCGTAGCGCGGTATAGTCTTCTAGGTCTACCCGTAACTATGGCGATCAACCCGCGCGAAGCCCTATCCAGCAGATTCGCAATCCCTACGGGGTTCGGTTCATCGAGTTCAAGCAGTTCTTCGGAGAAGAAGTAGTGCCAGAAGAGATCCCGCTTACCACGACTAAGCTCCTCAGCTTTCTTAAGACGTTCATCCACGATGAGGAGAACGCCATCTATATCAAATACGTAGACTTTCTCTATAGCGCATCACCACTCAATGCCGGCCCAGCGTCATCATCTAGTCAGTGGGGCGGGAGCCATTAGATGTATGTATACGCTCTCCTTAAGTCTATCACGGTACTTCAACGATCTCCGAAGCAGCTTTCCTAAGTCTATTCATTATCGCTAACCCAATCCCCCTCTCTTCGAAGCTCTCAACCAGTGCTAGATCTACGCCTAGCCTATCGAGTTCACGCAAGGTTTTGAACAAGTTCTTGGCGACCTCGTAGAGGTTGTTCCTAGACCCTATGCACAGCAATCGAACGGATAGATCGCGGTACCGATCCATGGTCTCCCTCGTAGCTATTATCGCCACCTTAAAACCTTCAGCTAGGTATTTCTCGGCGAGACGAACTATTTCTTCAACCATTTTCTCGACATCTCTACTCTCTACCAACACGAGTTTCGTTCGAGGAGCGTAATGCCTATACTTGGTCCCCGGAGCTAGTGCACGATCAGCAGCTCCGAAACCACGAGCAAATTCCGGTATCTTCAACTCGATTCCAAGAATCTCGACGATCTTCTCTACGGGTAGAGGTCCTGGTCTAAGCAGCATCGGCGGATCGTGAACGAAGCTTATGATCGTCGACTCGACACCTAGAAAGGTATCTCCAGCAAGTATCAACGCATCTACACGACCAAACATATCTAGCAATACGTGGTGTTCCGACGTAGGACTAGGTCTCCCAGATAGGTTTGCACTAGGTGCTGCAATAGGTGTCGACAACTCTATCAATCGAAGTGCTACCGGATGTGCAGGCATCCTAACAGCAACAGTTTCGAGACCTGCCGTAACCTCGGGAACGATACGATCGCTCTTCTTCAACACCACGGTTAGCGGCCCTGGCCACACTTTTTCAATGAGTTTCCATACCTCTTTAGGGATTTCGCTAGCTACTTGCTTAAGCTGTTCGATCTTAGCTATGTGCACGATCAACGGATTGTCTAGGGGTCTACCCTTAGCAACGAATATCTTCCTAACGGACCTAGAATCGTATGCCGATGCCCCTAGTCCATACACGGTCTCCGTAGGAAATACAACGATGCCTCCCTTCAGTACGATCTCGCTACATTCGCTCAATGCACGTTCATCTGGATTCAGCGGATCTACTCTGTACACCCTAGTTATGAGAGCCATCCATCACACCGCAATGGAGCTCTTCTAGTAGTCCCGAGATCTATGGAGAGCTATGAGGTGCATAATCCTTAGCCTCTCCAAACCGTTCATCCAGAGAAAGGTAAGGCTGGAGAAGATCGATGAATACCTTGAGGAAGGTTCTTGTAGAGCGCTACTCGTACCAGCACCGAATCGTTTCGATAGATGTTTGGAACCAATGCTCGTACTCGTGGAGCGAGAACGCATTAGCGATCCCGACGATCTACCCCTCATGTTGCTAGACCTAGGCAAGATTCACAAACGCTTGCCCAAGAGAGATGAGGTGGAGTACGTAGCTCTATTCGATCCTATAGCAATGCGCGATCTACTCGTTGAATACGTACCGATCATCGTAAGACCTCGTATCCTCGACGGTAGGCGTACGTGGTCTCTAAACGTTGCATTCACACAGTTTCGCATAGATGATTCACTATATCTTCAGCTAGGTTCTTTCCTAGGTTACGACCTTACGAAGCTCGATATCGATACGGAGATCAAGCTCAAGAGGATGGGTATGAGATTTGAATGGCATCTAGAGCATCTAGAGAAGGAGTACGAACGAATGGTGAGAGCGGAAGCTCTTGTTGGTCTCGGATCATCGCACTTCTTCTCCGGTCTCAACGAAGTTTTCAACTACTTCATAAACACGTCCTCAGAAAGCTCTACGATGATAGTAGAGTTCTTCACTAGCTATCTAGCT
>JAMOOB010000077.1 GCA_027066265.1 Desulfurococcales archaeon | reverse complement strand
GATGCAGGTAAGGCGTTCGAAGAGTACGTACACGAACTTAGAAAGATCAGGAAGCTCACCTTCTTCGTCGAGAGGCCCTGATCCTCAAGGTAGTTATATATATTCACGTTGCTCCGCCTAGAAAAATCGTGGCTTCGCTATATATCTAGGACTAGCCTTGCACCATCGAGATCTCGATCTTCTTGCCAGGATCGGTACATCTATAGACGATTCTACGACTACGGAAACCTCTACGCAAACGCCATCGATAGAGCTGAGGATTCGTGGACCGAGATCGCAGTTCGTAAACACGATCCTTCTACTCCTCTACAGGAGACCGATGAGGAGTGCCGAGCTTGCAAAGATTCTTGGTAAGCCTAGCAGGTACGTAAGTAGCTACCTTAGCTATTGGAAATCGCGAGGCTTGGTTACGTACCGAGCTGGGTACTGGATGCTTACCAAGCTAGGCGAAGAATACGTAAGGATGTTGATGAGTATGGAGACCAATACGCTTGGTGAAGAGGTGGGAACGTTTACCCACAGACGAACATCAGAACAGGTTCGGCAGACAATAAACGGCTACGGTTCGCAAGGGAGAGCTGACGAGAGACCAGGAATACAGCCTTTCACTGCCGGTCAAATAGGTTCGCTGTGGGATGAACGAAACACCGAGCACAGAATTGAAAGAGCTTTGAAATGCCTCGACCACGTGCTCGGCAACAAAGATCTGCTCGAAGAAGAGATGTACGTACTGAAGTACTTGGTGAAGCACTACGTAGAATGGGGTAGCACGTACACGTACCTAGACCAGCTAGCTGAAGACCTGCATTACGATACGAGAACACTGCTATCAACTCTTCGAAAACTGCAGACGAAGAAACTGATCTACATCTTTGCAGATCGTCGTTTTGGATACCGCATAGGTTTGAGCAAACCGCTCAAGCAGCTTATCGACGCGTGCACAGCATCCCGTTGACCGCCACACCGTTTACGTAGTTCGTTGAAGCTACCTCACTTTCTTCTTCCTCTACTACGGGCTTCTGCAACGAACATTCGTTTTCACCAAGAATCTCGTTCGTGATTATCATTATACAAACCGTTGTATAGATGAATGAGGATTTCGTTGATGAGGCAGATTCTTTGCGCATCGACATGGAGAACGACAATGTTTTGTTGTAGTGGTTGTAATATTTACCACCGCTACTTCGGCAGTGCCTAGGTGCAGCATATGCAATGAATGGAATGCCCTAGGTTATGCCGAGCTCGTTCTCGCGCCAACCGTTCTCTCCTACGAGGGGTACGAAGATGCAGGGGATCGAGTAGCGTACCTTAATCCTTCCTTCGCGGTCCTTGTCTACGATGCATAGTACCTGCTCCCATCTACTGCCTACTGGAATAACCATTCTGCCTCCGGGAGCTAGTTGTTCTACGAGAGCTTGTGGAATTCTTGGTGCAGCTGCTGTAACTATTATTCGATCGAACGGTGCGTAGCGTTCCAACCCCTTCGATCCGTCGCCTACGAATATCGTTACGAAGTTCGTTATCCGCGGATTCTTCGTCGATAGAATGTTTCTCAGTGCTTGATGAGCGAGCTGTGGAATCCTTTCTATTGTGTATACGCGTCCTCGAGGATCCTTGGAGACGATGTATGCGAGAATAGCTGCTTGGTACCCCGATCCTGTACCCACTTCGAGAACTCGATGACCGGGCTCAACGTTGAGTTCCTCGGTCATTAACGCAACCATGTGTGGAGCGCTTATCGTTTGTCCGAATCCTATGGGTAGGGGATGATCTTCGTATGCGTAGCTCCTTAGCTCGGGAGGTACGAAGAGTTCTCGTGGAACGGCAAGCATCGCTTCTTCGACTAGCTTGCTTCGTATGACTCCTTCTTCTCTTAATCGCGATACCAATTCTCTTCGTAGTTCTTCAAACTTCGACATCCGTACTACTACCTCGAACTACGTGGATCCTTAACGGGTTTATAGCTGCCTACCTACTGCATAGCCACGGCATGAGGATAGCTATCGACGTCGTTGAGGCGCGCGGCCACGAATTCGTGGTTGGTAGGCATAGAACAACGTTCGAGATTACGAAGGATCCCTACCTAACGCCTCGAGGAACCTGTATCATCGGTATCGATGCTAACAAAAGCGTTTCCGAACTAAGCGAGGAACTTAAACGTATTGCTAAGAGCGATACGGCGATAATCGTGATAGTACTCGAAGCGTGTGGTGTTCGAGACGTTGTGCTGTGTAGAGGTTCTTCCAAGCTCGTTCTAGGCGATGAGAGAAGGATTGTTATTCGGAGGAGTAGGTTCATAGGGCCAGAGACGCTGTGTATCGAATCGAATAAAGCGGCTTCGGATCTCTCTCGAGAGCTAATAGATGCTTTAAGGAATGGGTGTCGTCTCGTTGCGAAAATCGTAGCGCTAGACCTTGGAGAGGTGCTGACGATATGAAGCTCCTAGGCTACTCTAGAACCGTGGACAGGTTCTACATATACGTCGATGACGTACCTCTCGTGGGGCACATAGCGTTCGGAATCGTTGATCGTGGAACGAATGTTTTGCAGATCAGACCCACTACGTTGTGTAGACTGAACTGCATCTTTTGCAGCGTTGATGCTGGACCTCGATCTAGGAGACGATTATCCGAATACGTAGTAGATCCACGGCATCTGATAAGGTGGGTTAAGCACGTTGTTCGTACGCGTGGAGACGTAGATGAGTGTCTCATAGACGGTGTGGGGGATCCGATTACCTATCCATGGATTGTAGAGCTTGTCAAGGGATTGAAGGAGGAAGCAAGGGTTTCTAGAGTTGCGCTCGAAACGCATGGAGCGGGTCTAACGCTCGATCTCGTTAAGAGGTTGGAGGAAGCAGGTCTCGACCGCATCAACCTCAGCATAGATACGCTCGATCCAGAGAAAGCTCGGTATCTACAAGGTGTGGAGTGGTTCGATGTTAGAGAAGTTGCTAGGGTTGCTGAGTTCATTGCTCGCGAAACGAGTATAGATCTTCACCTAACTCCTCTATGGATACCAGGGATAAACGACGAAGATATTGAGAGGATCGTGGAGTGGGGTCTTCGAATAGGTGCTGGGAAAAGGTTTCCTCCTTTCGGGATACAGAAGTACGAAGTTCATAAGTACGGTAGGAAGGTTCCAGGTGCACGCGAAATTTCTTGGAGCGAGTTCTGGAAGTTCCTTGAGAAGCTCGAACGTAAGTACGGCGTAGATCTAGTCTACTGGAAACTCGTGGATAGGTTCGGTATGAGGAAGGTTGGAAAGAGGTACTCGGTTGGGTACAAGGTAGGTGATAAGCTGTACGTAACGGTGGTTGCTCCGGGATGGCTTCGCGGAGAGGTTGTAGCGGTGGATAGGAAG
>JAMOOB010000076.1 GCA_027066265.1 Desulfurococcales archaeon | reverse complement strand
ATCGGGATGACCAACGGGTTCTACGCCAACCAGATCCCTAGCTTCTCGTTCGTACCAATTCGCACCGGGGTGACGAGGTGTTACCGAGCGTATCCTAGGATCGTCGGGGGGTAGGTACGCTTTGAGACCTATCCACACATCCCCATGTCCAGCGTTTATCGAGAGCCAGTACGTAACCGAGAAGTGTCCGCGTATGGGTCTCTCATCCGTTGCTACGTGTGTCGATAGCTGAGATTCGTAGTCTCGGTACTTCTCGAGTAGGTAGATCACTGCATCGGGCAGCGCTTCCCTATCCATGACTACACGTACCTGGTTCTTCGCAAGCATCTCGACGCTCTTCACGCGCTCTCGGAACCTCTCCTTCAGATCGTTCACGATCTGTTCAAGGCTTAGCCTAGCCAAGGCTACTCACCGCGGTTACCACGAACATGGCTAGGGATGCGAAGAAGATCTTGGTGTTCAGAGAGATTACCTGGTCTATCCTATACCTAGCGCTGAGAGCTTCGCTAACAGCGATCCCGGAATACATCGCGAAGGTTACGGCTAGCTGCAGCACGATGGCTACGAAGAGCTGTAGAATCGTTGAGTTGGCTACGCTCGTAGCTACGGGTATCGCTACCAGCGATGCGTAGAACCAGACCAACGCGAATCGCTTGATGAGGAGCGCTAGCTTGAAGAGTGCTAGCAACCTACCGCTGTACTCGCATAGAGATCCTTCGAGGATCTCGGTCTCTGCTTCAGCTACGTCGAAGGGTACGAATCCTCCCTCTACGTAGATTGCGTAGGCTAGCAGTACGTAGGCAACCAGCGCAAGGATCAGTGCGTAGGGAGGTAGCGTAGCTATACCCCTAGCGATCCCTACGATCGTTAGCGATCTCGTTAGCAACGCTAGGATTCCGATACCTAGACCGAGCACGGGCTCGATGCTCAGTATCAACATCATCTCGCGGTTAGCACCGATATTCGCGTAAGCGTTTGGAACCACGAAGCCTGCCAACATCATCGATACCGAGACCATGGCTAGCACGTAGAGCCACACGAATACGTCGCCCGTGAACGATAGTGGCTGGAACGTTCCTAGCGGAAGCACCGTAACGCTCGCTAGAGCCGATGCAAACGCTACGTAGGGAGCCGCTACGAAGAGCATGCTCTTCACGGGAGCAACGCTCTCGATTCCTAGAAGCTTAGCGATATCGTAGAACGTCTGCAGCACCGGCGGTCCGTAGCGGTACTGAAGCCTAGCCTTGATCTTCCTAGACACGCCATCGAGTAGCGGAGCCATTCCAAGCCCGAGAACCACGAGTATCAACGTGCATAGGACTCGCACTGCAATCCCTTCAACCGCCATGGATCCCCACCACTACGAGGATCACCACGATCGATACAACGAGTATGAACAGCGCCGAGTAGCTTAGGAACGTAACGATGTCTGTCCTCATCGCCGTCCAAGCAACGAATCTAGCCAATCCGTGCACGATGCGTATCGCAGGCATTGCAAGCGCTTCATCGATGTACACCTCCTTGAAGTGCTTGAGATACGCTTCTCCGAGCCTATGGATCGCGCTACCGATCCTAGAGATCTTCGAAGCACTGACGTTGCTTACTACGACGAGGATCCTGCCGATGGTCATTACGCAGCTCCGCATCGATTGATAGAGGCTGTGGCTAGCTTCGTAGAGTACGTGTATGTACTCCTCGTAGGCTCTGTAGTACTGACCAGCAATCATTCGGAACTTCCTAGGTTCGACAACGGCTCCGCAGCTCCATGGAGTAACCACGCTGGTTCTAGGCATCGCCAACGCGAGTCCGAGACACATCGAAGCGATCAGCATCGTTACGAGGATCAGCGGTTCGAAAACGCTCTCGCCTACGCTTACGAATGCGTACCCGTATCGAAGTGCTACACCTACGCTAGGCACTATCAACGAACTCGCTTCGCTGAGGATCTTGACGACGAACGCTGGAACCACACCCATGGCTACGCACAGCGTTGCCAGGATCCCCATACCCAAGATCATGGGGAACGGAACTTCGCGAACCTCTTCGATCGTTGGTGTTCCTCCGAATGCGCTCGTGTAGAACTTGATGAACGATGCAAGGGTCGCCGCGCTTATGAACAGCGCCATGATGCCGCAGAACGTGAGGATACCGTTACCTGAGAGAAACGTCGATTCGTATATCAACCACTTGCTTACGAAGCCGTTGAACGGAGGTACGCCGGCTATGGATAGCGCTGCTATGAGCGTGAAGAGTGCTGTGATGGGCATGTACTTAGCGAGACCTCCCAAAGCGTTGAGGTTCTTCGTATGGGTTCTGTAGAGGATGGATCCAGCCGACAGGAATAGGAGACCCTTGAACACGGCGTGGTTGACGAGGTGGTAGAGACCCGCTACCAAACCCACGAGCGCTAGAGGACTACCTACGCACGCCAAGGCTATGCCTGTTCCGATGCCTAGCCATATGTAGCCCATCTGACCAACGCTGTGGTAAGCGAGAAGCCTCTTGGCATCGGTTTGCTTCAGCGCTGTGAGCGTTCCTATCGTCAGCGATAGCGTTCCTATCAACGCTACGGCTATTCCAAAGACGTAGTTCGGTGGAAGCACGTAGGCACAGAACCTTAGCAATCCGTAGACCGCTACCTTGATCATGGCGCCGGACAGCAGCGCAGATACGTTGCTTGGAGCAGCGGGGTGTGCATCGGGTAACCAGAAGTGTAGCGGTACTGCTCCAGCCTTGGCTCCGAACCCTACGAGGAACAGCACGTAGAGTATCGCCAAGATGCTGGGATCGAGCATCGATGACACGGCTCTAGCCTGCGATAGAGAATCGGTGCCCAGCACGTTGATGAGGATCGCTATCGCTACGATTAGGGGTAGCGTGGATAGGAAATGCATCGATACGAAGTACTTCCACGCAGCTCTCCTCACGCTCTCCTCCGTGTACTCCCAGTTTATCAGGAAGTAGCTTGCCAAGGTCATGACCTCCCATGCGAAGAGGAACCACAGAGCGCTATCGACGATCACCACCATCAGCATCGATAAGGTGAAGAGATTGAATAGCGCTGCGAAGACTCCGAAGGCTCCTAGCTCGGAGTAGTAATCCATGTAGCTCACGGAGTATATCGAGGACGCTAGGCTAAGAACAGCTATTACGAAGATCAGCACCGCGGACAACGCATCTATGTGTATCGGTATCGCAGCTCCGATGAAGGGTATCTCGAACCATAGCTCGCGAACGCTTCCGAATAGGTAGCTTAACGGGATCAGCAGCATGATCATCGAAGCGAGAGCTCCTAGAACGAACGATGCTCGTGCAGCAGTCCTGGACCCAGCACCTAGGATACCCATCAACACAGCGAATAGGTATAGGCCTAGAGCTAG
>JAMOOB010000075.1 GCA_027066265.1 Desulfurococcales archaeon | reverse complement strand
CCATGTCCTCGACGAGGTTCATCATGTCGTTCCAGTCAGCGAAGGCTTGGTATATCTCGATCTGTACGAACTCTGGGTAGTGCTGCGCATCGATATCCTCGTTTCTGAAGCATACAGCGATCTCGTATACGCGGAAGAAGTTCGCTACCACAGCACGCTTGAGATACGTTTCTGGGGCTATGCTTAGGTACACGACGCGATTGTCTAGAGCATACATTCTCGTAGTGAAGGGTCTCGCTAAAGCACCTCCGTATATGGGCTGTAGCTTCGGTGTATGTATCTCGATAAATCCACGCTGATCGAGGTAATCGCGGAAGAACTTCTCGAGTCTATACATCGCTATGATTGCTCTCCGAACATCGTCGTTAAGCATCATGTCGAGGTACCTCATCCTATACCTCTTATCGACATCGACGAGCCCATGCCATTTCTCGGGAAAGTCACGCCAAGCAATCGCCAACACTCTAAAATCCTTTGCAAGCAACGAAAGCTCTCCTCGAAGCGTTCTCATGGGATTGCCTACGACGCCGATGACGTCTCCTATGTTCAGAATCTCGACGATCTTCCACTTCTCTTTTCCTAACACATCGTAGCGAAACACTATCTGCAATCTATCCGTACCATCGTCGAGAACTCCGAACACTATCTTTCCATGCCTTCGTATCGCCATCAACCGGCCGGCAATGCGGTACTCATCCTCAGAGCTCTCCCCCTTACCAAGGTACTGGTATCGACGCTTGATCTCTCTACAGCTAGCCGTAATCTGGAACCGATACTCCGATACGTACGGATCTATCCCTAGCTCAACGAACTTCCAGAACCTGTGCCGAATCTCGGACGTCAATGCTCACCCCTATTACCACCGAGGACTAAGGTTGTTTAAGTACGTTGCTAGAAACGTTGCTGGGTACGCTTCATAAACCTTAAACAGTTTCGGGGAACCATGCTTAGGCTACGTCGTTCCAGCAGCAGCGCGTCTACGCAACGTTTCGAACTGCAACAACTTCGAGCACCCGTCGAACAGCTGTGCTTCGAGATCATTAAGGAGTACAAGATAGATCCCAGCACCGTAACGATATGTATAGACAAGCACGGTGTTCCGAGGTACCTAGTAAACGAACCTGAACTAGATGAGGAAGGACGTAGGCTCTACTCCATGATTATGGAGCACATGTACACCTCGACGTTCAGAATCGATAGCGAGGATGAGCTTAGGAAGGCATTGGAAGAAGTCGTCGAGGATCTCGGTGTAAGACCTTGGTACGAGAAGTACCGCGAAATACTATGGTACTACATTAGAAGGGATTCGTTTGGTTACGGAGTACTCGATACATTGTTTAGGGATCCAGACGTCGAGGATATCGAGCTCTCTGACTGGCGTAGACCGGTAACGGTAGTCCATAGAGGTTTCCTAGGATTCGAAGCATTGGTTACCAACGTATCGTTTAGAAGCGAAGAAGAGGCGAGAAGCGTTATCGAACGACTAGCTCTGAAAACCGGTAGATCCATCTCGCTAGCTAAACCTGAGCTCCACGCAGCTCTTCCCGAGGGGTATAGGATTGCTGCTACGCTTGGTGATCCCGTATCTGCTTCACCTACCTTCAGCATTCGAAAGTTTCCACCCGTACCCATAGACGTGATCACGCTGATAAACGAGGAAGTCGTGGATCCCAAGATCGCCGCGCTCGTTTGGCTCCTCAACGATGCTAAGATGTTCTACGTTGTTATCGGCGGTAGTGGAAGCGGGAAGACTACGCTTCTCAACGCATTGCTACAGCTCTCCAACCCTATGTGGAAGATAGTAGTCGTACAGGATATACCGGAGCTAAGATTGCCGTCGAGACCGCGCTTCATACAACTCTTTGGAGAGAGCTCTGAAGAACAACTGAAACGCTGCATAACTGCGCTCCGATATAGACCAGATATACTCGTAGTTGGCGAGGTTCGTGGAAAGGAGATTCGTGCTCTCGTTCGCGCCGTAGCATCGGGTTCCGGTTCCGCAACCACATTCCACGCAGCTACCCCCGGAGAATTTGAGATGGCTCTACGAAACTTGCTTCCTCGCGATCTATTCGTAATGTTGTCGCTCAACGCAGGTGTAGCGCTATTCATCTCGAAGATTCGAGAAGGACGGAAAGTCGTTCGACGTGTTGTTGCAGTGTACGAACGTTGCAATGGCAGCTGGAACACCATTTATGTGTATGGAAGAATCGATGCGATTGAAAGGTCTACGACACTCAAGCGTATAGGTGAAAGACTTAGGATCGAGGATCCCGTCGAGGAGCTCAAACGTCGCGAAGAGTTTCTGAAATCCATTCCTTCAGGGTACGACAACGTGGAACACTTTCTCAAGAAGTTCTACGGTGTTTGATCATGAAGGTCCGTGGACAGATACTTGAAAGCATTGCAGGACTCGTAGTATCCCTTGCAGTACTGGTATACGAAGCGAAGATCCTGCTCCTTGATACGAGGATACTCCTCGTTAACGATCCGAAGCTTCTCCTTAATCCGACGAGGCTCGCTATCACCGTAGCGTTCCTAGCGTCCGTGATAGCGCTCCCCGTAACGATGGCTTCGCTGCCGGGAGCGCTCAGTGAACTAATTGCTCTTTATCGTAGGTACGCTCTACGTTCACTACGTAGAGTCAATATCAGTAGTATTAGGCTAAAGCTCTCGCTAACATCGTTCTCGATACCTCTAGCCACGCTTGCAATCGTAGCGACGTTGATCTACGTAAAGAATCCGCTACTCTTGCTGGCATCGTCGATACCGCTGATCCTAATCGTACTGCTACTGCTAGAGCCCTTGCTAAAGGTGTGGATACACGCTAAAGCGCTCGAGAACGAACTTCCGTGGTTCGTTGTACTGCTGGGTCTCGTCGAGGAAGCGGGGGTCGATGTTGCTTACCTGTTCAGGAGGATACGCGAAACCCGGATTCTTCCAGCTATTGCGAAGGAGCTAGATGTTGTCGATAGGGATGTAAAGCTGTATCGCAAGACTCTAGTAGACGCACTGCTCGACAGAGCTAAGCACTCCCCGTGCAATCAGTTCAGAAGGTTCTTAGTAGGCTACGCAACGAGGCTTCGTGCAGGTAAGCGTGCTATCTACTGGATACGTACGTGGATAAGCGAAGAGCTTGTCCGTACCGAGCTATCGATGAGAATGTTCTCGGAACGCGTAGTGTTGATCATATGTCAGCTCGCTGCAGCACTCTACCTCCTACTACCATTAATAGCATCTGCTCTATACATTCTCAACCTGAATCTCGTGATATCGCTATCCGTGCTAGGAACTCCATTACTTGTAGCACTCGCTTGCTTGCTGAAACCTCGAAGCATAGAAGAATCGCTGAGATCTCCTTACGCATGGATTCCTTTGATAGCATAC
>JAMOOB010000074.1 GCA_027066265.1 Desulfurococcales archaeon | reverse complement strand
TCTTTGCCGTGGGGTAGTCGTAGGCGGTTACCATAACTATCTTTTCGCCACGAGATTTCTTCTTTATAAAGTCCTGTACTGTGACCTTTGCCACTCCAACACCCCAGAAAATGAAGTGCTACCGAGTGAGGTATATTGGTTAAATCCTACTCTTCGAGAACACGGATAGCTCCTCAAACTCGAACTCGATATCGTCAACGAGCTGCGTAGACGATTCAACGCTCCCTATTCTCTCGGCAACAGTGTAAGCAAGCTCTATTATGGTTTTGAGTATGGAGATCTCCGTAGCTAGCTCATCCTCATACTCTTCGGCTAGCTTCAGCACCTTCACAATCTTTGGAAGCACTTCGAAAGAGAAACGCTGAAACTTCTCGATATCGCGCTCGCTAAGCTTGCTCTTCATGCTCAACTTCTTGAGGAACTCTAACAGTCTCTTAGGCTGCAAGCTCTTGACTTGTATGCGAAGCATAGCGATTACTGGATCATCTATCGAGGTCACGCCTCGGAGGGACTTCAAGCATTGCTCTACGGCTTCAAGATCCTTGAATTTGTACCAATGCTGATTAGTGCTATGGTACGTAGTCACTATGAGGTTGTACTCACGTTCAAGGATTCTCAGGAGTTGCGAGGGATTATAGCTGAAACCTTTCTTGTTAAGTTCTTCAACTAAGGTCCTGTAATCGAAATCCCCCTTGTCACACTTTCCAAGTATCCTGTTCCTCTTAGCTATCTCTATCGCAGTTTCAAGAACTAGCAATACCTTGTTACCGTATCTCTCAACAAGTTCCGATAGAATGCTTCTGACGTAGTTTGCTTCCATACCTGCTACTCCTAGCTTTATCACCAAGCTAAGATTTGAGATCTCTACGCATCAGTGCAAGGAACATCTCGCACGTTGCTCAAGTACTACCAACGTAATATCGTAGGCTCTACCAATGTAATATCGTGGCTAAGGATCAGACGGGTAAGTTTTCATCATGTGGTATCAGGCCGGGAGTAATTCATCACAAATCCGTAGCTATGTCGATTTGCAGAGATAAATAGGCTATCGTTGTTCGTCTTCAATGCCTCGAATCAGAGCATGTTCGCCAATGGTGCAAAAGCTTTTTGTTTCGTGCACTACTGTCTACGTGGATGAGTATCGTAGGGCTTGATCGCGATGGGTGTAAGTAAGCTCGTTCTAGATGTCTTGAAAACTTTGAAAGGTCCTACAATAATAGACATGGCTCGTAAACTCCTTGAGATTCCTGGAGTTGAGTACGTAAATATCAAGGTAAACGAGATGGATGTAGAAACGCTTACGCTTACCGTAATAGTGGAGGGCAACAACATCGATTACGAAGAAGTTAAGAGAGTTATCGAGTCCATGGGCGCGGTAATCCACAGCGTAGACGAGGTCTCTGCACGACGATGAAGAGGCTCTAGCTAGCAATGCTTAGGTGCGACGTATGTAACTCGAAACCGGCACAGATATATCAACGCCATACGGGCTTGAAGCTCTGCCTCACATGTTTTAGAAGCTCGATCGTTGAACGAGCTACGCAAGAACTCTACAAGTACGTTGATCGAAACGAGCGACTACTCCTCGCTGTTTCGGGGGGCAAGGATAGCCTCACGATGCTCGACGTACTCTCTTCAATACATCCCGTATCGAAACTCGTAGCATTGACAATCCTTGAAGACATCGTTGGCTACGATAGGTCTAGCGAGATTGAGGAAGTTAGAAAGCTTTGCCGTGAACACGGTGTTGAGCACATCGTTGTGAGTATGAAGAAGTACTTGGGGTACTCCGTAACCGAGTTCATGGAAGCTCAACGCATGTTAAAGGTTCGAAGCCCCATCTCGGCATGTACGTTCTGCGGTATTGCTCGTCGAAGGATCGTGAATAGCATTGCAAGAGAGCTTGGAGTTGATAAGGTCGTTACAGCACACGTCTTAGATGACGAGCTCCAGACATACCTTATAAACATACTTAGAGGCGATATCGTGAGGCTTCTGCAGTCACACCCTCTTAGCACGGTTCATAGCTCGATGATCGTAAAGAAGGTTAAACCTCTTAGGAAGGTCTACGAGTACGAGACAGCTATCTACGCATTCTTTCGTGGATTCAGATTTCAAGACATCGAGTGTCCCTACATATCGCAGAGACCAACGCTACGTGCACGTCTACGACCAATGCTTCAAGAGCTCGAATCTAGGTATCCCGGCTTCTGCCTAAGGCTGCTGGAACACCTGGATAGAATTCTAGAACCCTTGGTGCGAGAACAGAACGAGAAAGTACGTGAGCTACCTCGATGTACGCTCTGCGGAGAGCCTACTGCTCCGGGTAGAAAGATATGCAAGTATTGTGAACTCGTAGAGCTCATTCGAAAAGCACTCGCTTCGTCTACACTCTAACACCTTTTATGTCTAGCCCCTCATTCTATGTAGGGTGCAGTGCGATGGCCATACGAATCGCTGAAGAGCTTCGAGATTCAACCTACCTCATCTCGCAGCTTCTCGAAGATCAATACGTTGGAGCTCATTACCAGAAGCGTCTCTACGGATCTACCACCGTACTGAGCAAACCTGTTCGCAAGGCATACCTGATAATCTCTGCAACACTCGAGGAGCCCTTCAATAGCTTGAATAAGTGGAAGATCGTGTTGAACGGGGTTGCGCTAACACGTGAATACAATCCACATATAGAGAGGGAGTTCATGAACGGTATCCACTCGGTATTCGTATACGACGTTACGTCAGTAGTGAAGGAATCCGAAGTAAGGCTAGAACTTAGTTACGATGGTAAGGAGAGGATAAAGATCGATACGGCAACGTTGATTACACTTCACGAGTATCCGAAGATGCATACGTTCATCGAGGGTCTAATAGATCTCGTACCGCTGGAGAATAACTACTCTATGAATTACGGCTCTACCGAGAGCTTCGAACCCAACGAAGCTAAGCTCTACATAGGTCTCAACAGCTTTAGACAGACAAGGATTAGCGTACTCGATGTTAGCGGTAAGGAGTTGTATAGCGGCATTCTACCGTTAGGATTCTATCTCCTCGAGCTTGCTGTCGAGGCAAGATGTAGAAACTTCGTCGTACAACCAAGTGCTCCAGCAGCTAAACACATGTTCAACATCTTAACACTTACCTACGCTAAGTATCCTAGAATAGTCGTCGAAAACGTTGAAATGAGTGGATCTAGGATCAAAGCCACGATTTCGAATGTTGGCGAAAGCGATGCCGAGGACGTAATGCTCGTAGTGCTCAAGCTCGGTGCCACCATTGCTCACAAGAGGATAGGAACGCTACAGAGCGGCGAACGCAAGGATGTAGAACTCGAATTGCGAGACGTAGGCCTAGCCATACCTCGACGAATCCTTCGAGTAATATGGCGTTACGGAGGCAAGCTTTTCACGCACGACATTACGTTATCAACTTAGCTATCACGCTTATTTCTAGCCAAGCCCTTCTTAAGCTAGGGAGCCTCGTGACTATACCTCCAGACCTTCTACGCATACTGAAGATAGTTGCTGATCACAATAGGTGGAGACGGTTCGAATGCATAAACCTCATCGCAAGCGAAAACGTAATGAGCCCTCTTGCCGAGGCTGCTTACCTCTGCGATATGATGCATAGATACGCCGAAGGAAAGCCAGGAAAGAGGTTCTATCAAGGAACGAAGTACGTCGATGAAGCAGAGATAGTAGCGATGAAGCTCATGGGCGAACTCATGAAAGCGACGTTCGTTGAGCTTAGACCCATAAGCGGAACCATTGCTAACGCAACCGTGTTCCGAGTCCTTGCATCCCCAGGTGATCGCGCCATCATAGCACCCGTCCAAGCAGGAGCACACGTAAGCCACACAAAGTTTGGTACGCTCGGAGCGCTAGGGATCGAACACATCGAAATGCCTTACGATCCCGAGAACCTCAACGTTGATGTAGACCGCGCAATTAAGCTGATAGAATCCATCAAACCCAAGTTCGTTGTGCTTGGAGGTAGCGTATACCTCTTCCCACACCCATTGAAGGAGATCGCCGACGCTGCACACAGCGTTGATGCTAAGGTAGTCTACGACGCTGCACACGTTCTCGGACTTATCGTAGGCAAACGCTGGAGAAACCCCCTAGAGCACGGAGCAGATGTCGTGACTTCATCCACGCACAAAACGTTCCCCGGACCACAGGGAGGAGCGATATTCACGAACGATGAAGCGCTGTATAAAGAGATTTCGCGAACTGTGTTCCCCAAGTTTGTAAGTAATCACCATCTACATAGACTACCTGCGCTAGCGGTGACAGCGCTAGAGATGAAGTATTTCGGAGAAGCTTACGCAGATCAAGTGGTTAGAAATGCTAGAAGATTAGCGGAAGCATTGCACAGCTACGGATTCAACGTTCTGGGAGAGCACCTAGGGTTCACACGATCTCACCAAGTACTTCTCGATGTTCGGAACCTCGGTGGTGGAGCTAAGGTTGCAGAACTGCTAGAGCAAGCAAACATTATTGTGAACAAGAACCTCCTTCCACACGATCCACCAGATGCCATCAAGAATCCTAGTGGCATTCGTATAGGTGTTCAAGAAATGACACGATTCGGGATGAAGGAAAGCGATATGGAGGTCATAGCAGAGTTCTTCAAGAAGGTATTGATAGATCGCGTAGATCCATCCAAGGTTAGGGAGGAAGTCAAGGAGTTCAGGAAACAGTTCCTAGAAGTTCGTTACACGTTCGATGTAGACCTAGATGAACTGGTGTCTAGATCAATACCAATACCGTTCATAATAGATCTCCGGATGTAGTGCTATGAAGGTATGCATACTCAACATAGGATACGAATTATTACAGGGGCGTGTCATCAATACAAATGCTTCGTACCTAGCACGCAAACTAACGTTACTCGGACACGATGTTCAAGCACAACTCTCAGTAGGGGATCGCGAAGAGGATATTCATCGCGGTCTCAAAGCATGTATCGAGCTCTTCGATTCTGAACTCATAATTACTACAGGTGGCTTAGGAACAACTCCCGATGACCAGACCATTCCCGCGATAGCTACGTTCTTCGGATTAGAGCTCGTAATTAACGAAGAAGCGCTTAGAGAAGTAGACGAAAAGTATCGTCGAGCATCGCTGAGCTTAACGCAAGATCGATTAAAGCTAGCTAAGCTACCCCGCAACGCTGCTCCCATACCTAATCCTGTCGGCATAGCTCCTGGAATGTGGTTAGAAACCAGCTACGGAGGTAAGCGCATTATCGTAGTCTCTCTTCCAGGAGTACCCAAAGAGATGGAGGCTATGTTCGAACACTACGTAGAGCCTCGAATACGTGGCTCAAAAACGATCGTCGAAGCAGAGATCGAGATCGGGATTCGTGAATCCGATGCTACTCCATTGATACGACAGATCATGAAGAAGTTCCCTTCCGTGTACGTAAAGAGCCATCCCCTAGGGCACGAGCTTGAGAATCCCTCGATACGTCTCTACGTAGCTGTCTATGATACCGATAGCGCGCGAGCTAAGGAGGTATGCCACGAAGTTATTAATGAGGTTCTGCGTTTGTTTGCATCACACAGCCCTACTATCGTCAAAGAATGTACAAGCCCTACCTAGACTAACCATGCACGTTAAGCTTTATCGCTGTTATTTTCTTTAAAACCTCTGCCTTTACCTACGGCTTCTTCCAAAAGTATGTATTCAGTATTATCATACGCAGCGCTAAGCATGTCTGTAACTGAAGCATTCCTGTACTGCTGAGCTTTCATCGCTAGTACTCGAAGTTCTTCGATGGTAGCGTAATCGAGCGGCGTCCCTTTACAGCCCGCTTCTTCCCATCGCTTATAGAGCTCGTTCAAAATCTTGAAAACCTCCTTATCCCCGTAGAAAGCAGCTTTCGCATAGGGGTTAGGATTTCCTTCAACCCATCGTTCGATTTCTTCGATTAATCTTCGACGCTCGTCCTTGTACAGAATCATTTATCCCCCTTAGCTACTCGTTCTAACTTCGCTAATTTGTGTAGGTGCTAGTCGTGCCGGCTTGGCTTTCTTAGCCTCTAACAACTCCTTTACGCTCTCCAAGAACCTCTTCAATGCTTCTACGTTTTCCTGTCTAACACTTCTACGTCTTCTATCTACTGGTATGTTTAGTTCCTTGGCTAGTTTCTCGCTGAGACCCACCGCCTTCAGTTCTCCTAAGCTAAAGCCTCTGCCGACCCTCGTTCCCTGATCCACTCCAGCATGCTTTAGCAATCTAGGTTTCTTGACTATAGGTGCCGGGACGTCTACGTAGATACAGCACTCGTGCTCTGCCATGAGCAGCACCACGCTTCAGCTTATGAACAAAGCTATTAAAAGTCTTACGTGTGAGAGGGAAGATGTTATGAAACGCGCACGAGGTTTTCGCGCAGAAAGAGAGTTAGTACGTAAGCTATGGAAGTACGGCTTCGCCGTGATTCGGGGTCCAGCGAGTGGAAGCGGTGCTCGAAAGATATTCTATCCAGACGTAGTCGCGATTTATCGTCGAGAGGTTCTGGTGTTCGAAGTTAAATCACGCAAAAAGCTCGAAACCATATACTTGGATCCGATTAAGGTAGAGAAACTACGTGAATTTGCTGAAAGAGCTGGTGGCAAGGCGTTCATCGCAGTAAAGATTTCGGAACTCCGTTCGTGGAAGATCGTTCCCCTAGAACGAGTATCGATTGATAACGGTCGTTGCAAGCTGCATAAGGACGTGATAGACGATTCAGAAGACTTAGATGCCTTCGTTAGGAAACTCATCGTAAAGAGCTTAGATAGTTTCGCTAAACAATCTTGACCTTAACTTCGTAGCCGAGCTTGCTGAGCCTCTTCTCTATGCGCTTGACTTTCCTCGCTATCGACGACGTGTAGAATATCTTCGGCACCTTGACTACTACGAAACCTTCTTCGAACTCTACCTCTGCGTATGGAATAACTTTCTTTACGACGCTCAACACTTTCTCCTTCACAAGATCCTTGCTTACACTCTTGACAGGTACCACAACGGTCTGTTCACCGAAGGTATAAATCTCGTACTCTAGCTCACCTGTCAAGAAGTCTCTCACTTCTACGACTGGTCTCGCAAGCTCAGCTTCCCGTAGACCCGTTGGGAGCTTCACCGTCAGCGAAATGTCGTAAACTTTCGTTACACGTCCTTTCTCTATGAATATCACCGTATCTATAACGCTAGGAATCATACCCAGATCAACACGCCCTATAAATCTCTGGATCGCATCTATGGGGCTCGCTGCGTGTACGACGCCTATCATTCCAATGCCGGCTAGCCTTAGATCTACAAAGAGCTTGAAATCTTCGTCGGTCCTCATCTCGTCGAATACCGTGTAATCGGGTCTACTAAGCAGTAGAATGTCATGAAGCTCTCCAGGAGAAGCATAGGTCTTCGAATACTGCGAAACCGTTGGAGGTAGTCTCATGTCTCGCGGAGATTCTATCGTCTTGACTATCTTGTTCTTACGACTGTAGTACTCAGCTAATGCTTGAGCGAAGGTCGTCTTACCCATTCCTGGAGCTCCAGCAATGAGTATACCTTCAGCACGCTCCTCTAATCTTCGAAGCAATTTCTCTGGGAGATTATAATCCTCAAGGCGTAGCTTCACTACGTGTTTCGTTATAGTAACCTCGTAACCCTTGCTAAGAGGAGGCATCACCGCTACAACTCTATACTCATCAAGCTGCACGATGAGCGATCCCGGTCTCTCTACCTCTATCAATCCCTTCCCAGCTTTCGCTCTCCTAACAATCTCTTCGATTAAGAGTTCTAGAGCTTCGCGCGTAAGAGGTTCGTTACTAAGCTCGACAAGGATCCAATCTCCGGGTCTGCCTTTCTTTGCTCTTACCGGCGCTCCTTCCTTAAGATGTAGGCTCAGAGTATTCTCGTCGAAGAACTGTTCGAACCAGAGCTTCTTCTCGACTTCGGGAGTAAGGTACAGAACTTCAACGCCGAGAGCTTTGCATGCCACGGCCTGAAGCTCGCTATGGGTAACAACCTTAGCACCTATTCTACGAGCAAATTCCCGTACGATCTGATCCACTATAGCTTGATCCCTGATTGGTTCGCGCTGAACGGGCTCTCCATGTATTTCCACCAAGGCCAATCCTCGCTCAGCAAGATCTCTTACGCGAGCAAGCTCTTGCAATCCTAGAAGCCCGAGTGCGCTTCCTTCAGCAGCCTTTGCCTCGAAGTACCTGATCAGCTCTCTATGTAGTACTACTCTGCCACGTACAACTCCTTGTTCGATTAGTTTAGAGAGCGTGCGCTCTATAATCACTGAGGTATCCGGTACGTACACTTCCTCGAATGCGTACCTTTCCACACCCATACACCGTTCGAACTAGTACAAGAGTACAGAAGCTTAATACCCCTAATGAAGAAAGACATGCGTATCAAAATACATCTTCTTCGTAGCTACGCAAGAATATCTTCTTAGAGATCCTCTTAGCTTTCAAACACATTGCTATGTATTCGAACGATCGTTCGGGATCCGAATTCCTACCACACGTATAAACATCGACTGTAGCGAAACGGTACTCGGGCCACGTGTGTATCGATATATGGCTCTCGAGGATTATTCCCACGAGGCTTATACCGAGCCCTATCTTCCATGTCTTGATGTCCAACAACGTCATGTTGCCAATGCGGGCAGCCTCTATGACTATCTTGGTTAGCTTCTCTACATCGCTTAGTACCCTCTCGTCGCATCCATAGAGATCACCTACTACATGCTTACCATATACCAGTACCCTACGCTGTACCGCACCCATCTTCGACGCCGGGGGGTCTTGCACCCCCGGTGTTTAAATATGTTTCTATCATTCTAGGATTGAGAGGGAATAAAACCCCTATTTAAACAGGTTAGTCCGCAGCGTGAGTTGTTGAACCCACCCCTTAAAAGATTTCGTTAATACAGTACCGAATCTAGGTACGTTGCAGAGCGGGTGTCCGCGATGCTAAGGGCAAGCGGCAAAACATTACTTAACAAACTGCTTCAGCTTGCAGACGAAGAACTTAGAAAGAAGATCGAATCATTAAATGAAGAAGAACTAAAGGTCTTTGAATACTTCCTCACGAACGTATCCGTGGGCACTATAATAGCATTGAAGGAGCTTAGCGCTTTCTACAAGATCAAGAACCCTAAGGATGTGATCCTCAAGTTAATTGAATACGGCTTGCTCGAACAAGGTACGGGTTGCTACAACCTAGCTAAACCGATTAGGGACCTACTCATCAAGATCTTGGGGTTGAAGCAATGAGGTTCGCCGACGCCCATACACATACGAACCCCATCAAGGGGATGGGTATAGAACGTGCTGGGAGGAAATTCCTTGAGGTTGGAGGGTGGTTCATGGCTATAGTATCGCTTCCACCTACACACTACGGATTCGAACCAACTTTTGATGGTTACGTCAAATCCTTCGAAGTCGTGTTGAAGGAATGTGCATTAGCACGTAGACTAGGCTTGCGAGTATCCTGCTTAGTAGGACTTCATCCAGCCGATGTAGAGAAGAGGGTTTCGCAAAACTATTCGCACCTAAACGATGTGTTCACGTTGATAGAGAAAGTAATGAATTATATAGAGAAGTTGTGTCGAGATGGACTTGTAGATGGTATTGGAGAGGTTGGAAGACCACACTACAAAGCACTTCCTGAAGCATTTGCTCTCAACGAGTACGTTACAGTGAGGGCTCTCGAAATTGCACGCGATTTCGACCTCGTAGTCCATCTACATTTAGAGCAGGGAGGCATCGCTACCATCGTAAGTATAGATTCGCTGCTAAGACTAACCAACGCTAAGAAACATCGCGTAGTACTACACCATGTCGATGCAAAAACCCTTCAGTATGCACTCGAACGAGGTTATCCCTGCACGGTTCCAGGAAAGTATCCGTTGCTTAAGATTGTATTCCAAAAGTTTCCTCCTAACTATATGATCGAGAGCGATCACATAGACGATCCTTCGCGCCCTGGTGTTTCGTCGTATCCTTGGGAGATCGTCGAAAATCAACGCAAACTAATCTCGGAGGGCATCGTGTCGAGGGAGTACCTCGATAAGGTAAACATAGATAACGTTACCAAGGTTTACCTCATTGAACCACCCTAGCGATCTAGAGGATTGTGGATACCGTACGTTGTCGTTCTAGCTACTCAGAACTACGTAGTTTTTGTAGGAGAGTACGGATGCGTTCCTCGATGCAACGATCAATACACTCAGCTTCCTTATCGAGCTTACGATGACCAGAAAGTGTATCCCTACAAAGGGTTGCACATTCACGTATGCACGGTGCGCGATTGACCTCAATCACTATCACGTTCTTGGATACCTTCGAAACGTGAACGAGGTGTATTGCACCACGATTACGAAGTTCGTCGAGCACTAGATCTCCGAGTTCTCGAGGTACGACTGCAAACCCGTACCTAGCTATCATCGAAGCAACGCTTTCCACTATATTCATGTATTTACACCCGTCCTAAGATTAACTCTATGGTAAGGAATTCTTAAGAATTCTAACGCTTTGAGTGCTATCGAACCCAGCTCGCTTGCTCCACGAGATCTTCTAACCACTCCATTGATGTACTTCAATCTCAGTTTTTCGTTACCATCGGAATCGAGAACCCTTACCACTCCCTTAACTTTGTTCCTCGGATTTTTGACTAGTTCTAGCAACACCACGTAGCTATCCTTAGGAAGCTTAAGGTTCGCAATCTTAGCCACTCCCTTCACATATCGTGGCTTAACCAATGTTCCCGGTACCCTATCAACATCTACGAGCTCAAGCTTTCCATCGTTGACTATCACCGCTATCGCTCGAAAAGCATGCTTTCCAGATCTACTACGCGAATTCTCTACCCTTATCTTGACAAGTCCGTACTCCTCCATAGCTCACGATACCTCTAGAATCCCTCCCCGAAGCGTTAATTTTCCTTCCTTAACCATGCCCACCAAACACATCATGTTCTTCGATACCTGCTCTATGAATATGCGTACGCTTCCATCGATGTTCACGAGCTTGACACCGCTAACCTTTCGCTCCTCTAGCAACTTACCTCCGTCGCCATACCTACGAATGTCTACTTCACCCCTATCTACATATATGCATAGGTGTACGATACTGCTATGCATTACGTACTCCCGATAACATCGTGTACCTCGTGCAAGATATAAATGCTAGATAAGCATGTGTTTATTAGCCTACCGACGAATTCAGAACGGGGATCTACATGAGTCTACCTATCAAGATAGAAGTGATTCAGGTACCCATACCTGAGGGCGCCAACGTCATCATAGGTCAGAGCCACTTCATAAAGACAGTCGAAGATCTTTACGAAGCGCTCGTAACTTCAGTTCCCGGAATCAAGTTCGGTTTAGCATTCAACGAGGCAAGCGGAAAACGTCTGGTTAGGTACGAAGGCAATGACGAGGAGTTAGTTAAGCTAGCCATCGACGTTGCTCGGAAGATCGGTGCTGGACACGTGTTCGTGATATACATAAGGAATGCTTGGCCTATAAACGTACTAAATGCATTGAAACACGTACAAGAAGTCGTTAGGATCTTCGCTGCAACAGCTAACCCACTGCAGGTGATAGTCGCTGAAACAGATCAGGGAAGAGCTGTCATAGGTGTAGTAGATGGCTATACACCTCTCGGCGTCGAAAGCGAAGAAGATCGACGTGAACGTCACGAATTCTTGAGAAAGATAGGGTACAAGAAATAGATTCGCACGGGTATAGAGTAAGCCATGAAAGTACTCGTAGAGCTCTACAAACGTGATACAATAACGCTCGAAAACTTATCGCTAGAGGTATACAGGAAAGTTGGTGAAGAATCCATAGAGCTCGATGACGCTACAGCGTCGAAGATACTCAGCAACGAAGATACCGCCCTCTCATGGTTAGCGAGCATAGCTTCACACTACAAAGCAGATTTCGTCAAAGCACGATTCGCTCTAGATGGAACGGTACAGGAATTCGCATACGCAAAACCCCAGCATACGCGCGGAGCAACTCCTCTCGTGATCTCACCAACACTTAGCAAGGTACAGAAACTATACTTAGTGAAAACAAGCTCGTCAACTAGTCCGGGAGCGGGAAGCACATCGCAGGAAGGTAATTCTAGCGAGAGCGTTGTTATGCTAGATAGAGAACTCGTGGTATCTGAATCACAGAAACCTGATGGTTCCGTAGAGATTAAGACTCTCGACTTAACTTCGCAAGAATGCTACGTATTCGAGAACTCTATACATGGTTCGTTGGATCAGAACGCTACACTCATCCTGAACCTAGATGATGCTATTAGTTTCGTTGATAGCAAGACACTCCAATCGTTGCAGCAGAGTCTTCAAACCGAAAGTACCAGCTCAAAGAAAACAACGAGTAGTCGCAGTAGGACCAAGACTAGGAAGAGGAAGCGTAGGAAGAGTAGAAAAAGTTCTAAGAAACGTAGCAGTTCATCCTAGCAATGTTGCTAGCACTGCTTTGGTAGTATGAAGTCTATTCTCTGCTTGATCCCATACAACCGAGTTACTCGATTCTATTACTTCGTCAGTTACTTCTTCTCCTCTCTTTGCCGGTAGGCAATGCATGAATATGTAGTCCTTCTTTGCATACTTCACAAGCTCTGCATTTACTTGGTAAGGTCTGAGATCCCGGACTCGTTTCTCGCGTTCGGCTTCTTGACCCATACTGACCCAGACATCCGTGTACACAACATCGGCGTCTTTCACTGCTTCAACGGGGTCGTACACTACGTAGATCTCAGCACCTGTTCTCTTAGCTTCCTCCATAGCTATCTCTAGGATTTCCTTCTTAGGTTCGTAACCCTTCGCTGTACCTATGTACAGCTTCCCACCTAGCTTTGCTATAGCTAGCATTAGACTGTGAAGTACATTGTCTGCACCATCGCCTACGAACGCTATCTTGAGCTTTCGTATATCGCCTTTCTTCTCGATTATCGTCATGACGTCTGCTAGGGCTTGTAGAGGATGCTCTACATCGCTAAGAGCATTTATTACCGGTATCCGGCAGTATTGTGCCAGCTCTACAAGCGTGGAGTGCTTGTATACTCGAGCAGCAATCGCGTCTAGGTATCGATCGAGTACGCGAGCCGTATCCTTGATCGGTTCTCCGCGAGCTAGTTGCAATTCGTTCGCCGAGAAGTATAGCGATACGCCTCCAAGCTCTCTCATAGCTACTTCTAAGCTTACGCGAGTCCTCGTGCTCGGTTTCTCGAATATTAAGCCCAGCACTTTTCCCGATAGTATTGGTATCACCTTCTCTCCCATGTATCTACGTCTCTTGAACTCAAAGCTTAGGTCTATCAATGCTCTAAGTTCCTCCGCTGTTAGATCTGCTATAGATAGAAGGTCTCTACCTCTCAACGATTTCAGAACCATGTATCTACACCACGTGGGATAGCTGTGGAATGCACAGAGAAAAACTTTCTATCTCTTCTTAAACCATGCATCTAAACTCGTTATCCTACCCTTCAGGAATTCTCTGTATGCCTTCTTCAATCGCTGCAAAGCATTCTGTACACGATCCAGCGAGAAATCGTGTTCGTGTACCAGTATCTCTATGACCATCTTTTCATCTGGTTCGTGCCACTCTAGCCTATAGTTATCGGTGACCTGCGGTTTAAGGAAGTATTCGCGTATCTTCATCGGATCTTCCGGGAACTTGGCATTAGGAAGATATTTCAATGCTTTCTCGAGAGATCCATGCGTCTTTATCAATTGAAGCGCTGTTTTAGGACCAACACCCTCAACACCGTCCGGATTGTAGTCCGTGCCTATAAGTATCGCTATATCCACCAGCTGCTCTCGAGATATTCCTAACGCTTTCAATACCTTATCAAGCTCTATGATCTCGGGCTTTACCTCTACGTACACATCCTTCCCGGGCAGCTTCCTTTTGCCAGTTATTGCAAGGTTTCTCACTAGTCGTGGAGCTCCGAAGAGAAGCGCATCGTAGTCTTGGCTTGCTGCTGCCCAAGCATCTCCCTTAGCAGCCATGTATGCAGCCTGAGCTTCGCCTTCTGCTGGAGCTTGGACGTAAGGTATCCCCATAGCTTCGAGAAGCCTCTTAGCGCTCTCAACCATTTCGTTGGTAAGCCTTATCGCTTGCACAGCGTATTTTCGTGCTTCCTCGACTCGTCCTTCGATCAATGCTCTCTCTGCAAGTTCTGCAGCACGTTCTCGACGAACCCTACGCCTTTCGATTTCCTGCTTCTTGATTTCGGGAGGTGTACCGTCGAATACGTACACAGGTTTAATGCCATTCTCGACAAGGTTAATCGTTCTATAGAAGAGACCACTCAAATGACTAGTTATCCTACCCTTTCTGTCCATTAGCGGTGTTCCATCGGGTTGCCTTATCGCTGCTAAGAATTGGTATAGAGCGTTGTAGGCATCGAGCGCTATTACCTTGCCCATCAACTCTCTGAGATCTGTAATCTCTCTCCTTGCTTCGGATGGTATGAGATCCCTAAGGTTTACGCCCACTACGCTCACCAAAGCTAGACGAGTGCTACCTTGGGTTAATACCTTTGAGTACTACCCTGTTCTCTAAGGCTTATTATACGATTCCTAGAATCCTTCAATGTACGAACGCTTACAAAACCCTCGATTTCGAGCGCCATTATGAGGAACTCGAATTTACTCCACGAAATCTCGACTTCTCTCCTAATGTATTCATAGAGTTCTCGTTCGCTTACACCACGACCTCTACTACGGAGATACTCAAGTATCTTTAGCTGAATTCTTCTCGTTGAAAACATGGTTTAGACCTACAGAACCCTCGTGATATACTGCACATCAACGTTCTCGACATCTTCAACGCTCTTGATCTTCTCCTCCAGTTCCTCCGTACCTCCTTCAAGTTCCTCCGGCATCATTATGTATAGATCTATCGCTCTGTAGCCGAAGGCTATGTCTACGGGTTCCCATTTTAGCAATGCATATTTGTCCTTCGGCAGAGCTTCTACTATCTTATTCACTATCTTTTCGAGGTTCTCCACGACGCCCTTTGGGTATGCACGTATTACCGCAACTACTTTTGCACCCATAATCCGCACCCTAAGGACCTTCGAACCCACAGTTAGGGCATCTGTACGGTATAGCCATTGTCCTGCACTTATAGCAACGCCATATGATTACAGCGCCACAGTTAGGGCATGGAAAGACCGCAGCCTTTTCTCCCGGCACAATCGTCTTCCTACAGCTAGAGCAGACCCTAACGGGAGCAGCCTCATGAATGACTATAGAAGTCTGCTGCGACAACCTTCTTCACCTAGTGAAGCTCGTTACCGGAGTACTCAGATAAAAGTCTCGATGCGTGATCTCGATGACTGAGCTCAAGCAGGTTATCGTAGTTAGAACAGATCTTAAGATGAGTAAAGGCAAGTTAGCTGCGCAAGTAGCTCACGCAGCGGTGGAGGCAGTGCTACGATGCTTGAACGATAGTAGATGTAGAGAGTGGCTCCACGAATGGGTATCCCAAGGACAGAAGAAGATCGTGCTAAAGGTCGAAAACCTAGAGCAACTGTTGGAGCTAGAGCGTCGTGCTCGGGAACTAGGTCTCGTTACAGCGTTGATAGTCGATGCAGGGAGAACAGAACTTCCTCCCGGAACGGTGACTGCGTTAGCGATAGGTCCCGCACCTTCGCATCTCATAGATAAGGTCACGGGTCATCTAAAAACATTGTAGGGATACGATTTGCGTAAGGCATGGATTTCTACGAACATCCTAGATTTGCTTACGGGAATGCTTGTCTATACCTACGGGGTTCCACCAAGCGTAGATATCTCTATCCCTCGACCCGAAGGTTTCATCGTATCGGAACTCCTTGGAATTCTTGACGCTGAACGATTATTCCATGAAATCAAGGATCGTGTACGTGAAGTATCCGCAGCTTTCCTCAACGTTTCGTCCGCTACATACATCGTAGAGAAGATCGGGATCGATACCCTAACCTTGTGTAGAGAACTAGAGAAACAGCTACGTTGTCATTCCTGTGTACCACTAGGTCTGAAAGAAGCTAACGCTATAACATACCAATTCATCGTATTGAGGAACTGCACCGAATTAACGCAATACGTAGAGGCTCCGAATTTTCGAGCTGTTCTATGGAGCTACGAGACTACATTACCAAAACACACCGCCAATCGCTTTAAGATACGCATACACGCAACTCTCGTTGATACCCTAGTTGAAAGACTTCGTATCGTACAGCAGTATGGATACGTGCTGAACTTCTATGGTTACCAAAGATTCGGTACACGTAGACCCATCACACATATTGCAGGTAAGATGTTGTTGCTACGCGATTGGGAGAACTTTCTATCGGTATTGTGCAGTGGTAAATGGTGGCGCTATACATATCCAGAATCCTACATCTGTAGGCTTGTTGGTAAGGAAGCTCCTCTCGACTTAATCAAACGCATACGTCGAGAATACCTTATTCTATACCTAAACGCGTACCAAGCATATCTATTCAATACACTACTGTCGAAAATATGGCTCGAGACATTAGAGGAGTGCCACTTTGACTTAAGCAGTGCAATCGATAAACTTAGCAATGCGTTGATACCCGTACCTGGTCTTGGAGCTTCATTCCAAGGATCACGATGGGGATCTGACCTAAGGATGCTACTCGAACTCGAAGGTGTTGATCTCAACGATTTCAAAATCACCGAGTTGAGGATATCGCTTAGAGGCGATCTGAGACCAGCCCTAGCAAGAATAGAAGACCTCGTATGGAGAGTACGTGCAAATGAACTCCATCTAGAGTTCGTACTTCCACGAGGAGGTTATGCAACGGTTTTACTTCGTGAATTATCGAGTATAGACCCTATACGCTTCACGTAGCTATTCACGGCACAAGCCTCTTCTTATCTCTTGGGAATAGCGTTACTTCCTTAACGTTCTGTCTACCCGTCAACATGAGCATGAATCTAGCTAACCCCAATCCCCAACCTGCATGCGGTGGCATTCCGTATCTGAACCATTTCGTGAAGAACTCGAAACTCTTTGGATTCAGTCCTCGTTTCTCAATACTCTTTACAAGCTCGTCGTATTTATGGATTCTTGTGCTTCCGGACGCTATTTCTAGGTGTCTCCACACAAGATCGAAGCTCTCAGAGAGTTCGGGTCTATCCTCTCTCGGCTTGGTGTAGAACGGTCTTGTTTCCGTTGGGAAGTCCGTGATGAAGTACAGCTCCTCCCCCAATGCACGCCATAGGACTCTGAGTTCTGGTGTACCTATGTCATTACCGAACCGCAGTTCTAATCCTTGATTTCTAAGGATTTCTAACGCTTCTTCGTACGTAATCCTCTTGATCGGGAGCTTAACATCTGGAGGATTCCATTTGAGTACTTCGAGCTCTCTCTTACACTCATTCTTTACGGCCTCGACTACTTTAGCA
>JAMOOB010000073.1 GCA_027066265.1 Desulfurococcales archaeon | reverse complement strand
GATCACCATCGGTGGTTCGCTACGGGTAACGGTCACGGTTACGGGGCTCGTAACGGTGATGATGGTAGGCTTCTCGAGGATCACGGGCTTCGTAACGGTGACAGTCGTGGGGCTCGGTACGGTGATAAGCATGCGCTCGGTGACGGTCCTACTCTCCAAACCTAGGTAGCTCTGTACCAACGGAGCGAAGACGATCAGCACAGCGATGATTATCAGACCAACGATGAGCAGAGCCCTCATCTTGTAGCACCCGAGAGATTCGGAGAGCATGCAGGTTTATAAGCTTTTTCGTCATCTATGTCTTTGGTGTCTGTCTATGACGTTTTACGATGTCGTCATATTCGAAGCTACCCTCACCCACGTTGCTAAGGATAGGATGGGTGTGTACCTACCCGCATGGCTATCGAGGAAACTCGAAGAGAAGGGTTTGAAGGGGAAGAAGGTTATCGTTCATATCTACATACCTAGGGAAGGGTGATGGCTATGCCTATAGAGCGAGAGGTTGTATTGGAGAGGATACGGTTTCTACGGGATAAGCAGAGGTTTTACGAGGGTTTCACAGCCATTGTCTTCGGACTCTATGGACTTTCTCTAACTGTTGGCGAAGCCATCTACAAAGCGCTCTCTATCTACCTAGCGATAGCGTTGAGTATCTATGCATGGCGTAAGCATAATAAGGTTGAGAAGGAGTTAGTAGAGCTCTGGAGAGAAGCGATGCGCGATCCAAAACCTGAGAAGCTTAGTCTACCGCTCTTCGCGTTGATCGTAGGCATACCCCTAGCCATAGTCGTGATACTCCAGCTACTAGGGATCGTACCGTGAAGAAGGATCCTTGGTACGAAAAGGTTCCACACATAGCGATCTTTGCATTGATAGCGTGCATAGCTAGCATCGTAGCGCTTCTACTAACGTGGTAGAGCTGTTTCTTTGTCGAGGTTCTCGAAGCACCTAGCTATGCACTCACCTAGACTAGTCCTCCTACACACGATTCTCCTAGGAGGCTCGGGTATCGTGATCAGCTCCACCAAGCCTAGTCGTTGCATATCGTCGAGGTACTCCGATACCGTACCGATACGCATCCCGAGAGACTTAGCTATGTCCGAGATCGTGCTACGTCCATTACACAGCTTCAGAATCTCGAACCACTTTCCAAACACTTCGACGTACCTTCTCGGAATGGTGCATCACCGAAGATACGTGTTCATTCCATCATAATAACCTATTCTTCTGAAACTCTGGGTATACAGAACTGTTTATATCCAGAGTTACAGAATTCCGTAAAACTGGTGAAGAACTTGGATCGCGAACCTTTCTCAGAGGGGTTGGAGAGAAGGTCTCTGAGTACGCGAGTGTTAACTGTTAACAGTTTGTTAACAGAAAATCGAGTAGAAAACAGGGACGAGAGCTCTCTGGTGGAGGTTGATAGAAGCACTCTGAAGACGTTGTTGAGCCAGGATACGGCGGTTATAGGTCTTCGAGTACCGCTAGGGATCAAGCTTCTCTGGCAACGGTTCTCTCCTCAGGAGAAATACCTTGCGAAGCAGGTATTCATAGCTACCGTGGTAGGCCTAGCCAAGCAGAGCAACGTAGCGATAGTACGGGAGCTCTCTACGATAATGCACTTCCCTAGCTCCAAGAACATCAACCTGAACCTTAACCTTAACGTGAACGTTGCGTCCATAGAGACGGATAGAAGGAGGAGCAGAGTTCGACACCTCCTACAGAAGCTGGAGAAAACCTGTAGCGAGCTGCTACCATTGCTCGATAGGCTCCATCGATATGGTCAGATGAACGAATCGGTGTACAGAACGATCAAGGGAAAGCTAATGGCTCTCTGCTACGACGAGTGATTTACAGAAATTCTTAAATACAGATTTACGGAATTCTGAAAAACTGGGAGTCCTCATGCCTGAACAGTCCAAAACCCGAATGCACGAGATGAAGACGTCCATAATCGTTGACCGTGATTTGTGGAGCGAGGTCAAGAAGTACAGTACGAAGCTCGGTACGTCGGCGAACGATATCGTGGTTCTAGGCATAAAGCTCGTTATGTCGATTCTTAGGGTTGGGAAGATTCCCGAAGGTCTTGGCGAGATCCTATCGGCTCACTATCCTGAAGCTCTCGAGCTTCTGAAGAAGATCGTTGGTAGAGTTGGGTGATCCATGGTGAGGTTGGGGTTTAGGGAGGCTATCGGTGTTAAGATCGCGGTTGCTGTTGTTAGGGATCTCGTTGGTTCTGCTAGGGGGAAGTGTATCGATGTGGATAGGTTGCTGTGGTTGTTGAACGAGATCGAAGCTTATGCGGATCGTGCGATCCGTACCGAGGTGGGTATCGATGCTCTGGAGATGGGTAGGTACATCGGTGTCGAGGTTCTCGAGGCTAGGAAGCTTCTGCAGGTAGGGGTGGCTAGGGAATGAGGACGGTTCTCGAGTTGCTGGGGTTCCTAGAGGATCCGAGGAAGGGCTACTTCGTAGCCGTGATGGTGGAGTGCCTCGAGAATTACGAGGATTGTACGGCTATACCCGTAGCACCTAGGGAGGAGCTCGCTAAGCTCGACGAGAACGATCTTCGGTTCCTCGACTACCTAGCTAGGGAGTACGCGTACGTGAGAAGGCAGGAATTGGAGGAGTTGAAGAGGTTGTGGAGCGCAGTGCTAGGTAGATAGCTCTCAAAGGTGTTGGAAGGGTGTATAAATGCTCGTTCTGCGGTCACGAGATCAGTTGCTGGGACCCTTCATCAGGTACCTATGTAACGTAGCGCTAGCATACCCCTATCCGTGGGCATGTACATGCCTTTTCCTCGACTACGAGGCCGAGCTTCTTCAACCTAGTTTCTAGAGACTTATACAGACCTCGATGCTTATAGCTATACTGTGTTAGGGGTGTGCTCGATGAGCGAGGAAATTGAGGTTGTAAAGCTTCAGAGCAGGAAGGTTAAGGGTTACGAAGCGTTTCTAGTAACTATCCCGAAGAGCTTCGTCCATAAGCTAGGGTGGAAGAAAGGCGATGTATTAGCGGTTAGATTAACGAGAGTGGATGTGGATGGAAAAGAGGTACAGGGCATTGTAATCTATAAGATTGTGTAACTCTCTGAAACCTCCTCTCGCTCCAAATCGTAGCTCAAGCCAATTGCATATCCATGAAACGGGGCATCCCCGCTTCATGAACTGATGCTTCTAGACACCTCCTCCCCCGTGTCTAGTTCATGCGATGTTCTTGAGGATGGACTTGATACGGGAGAACCCCGTGTCAAGACTCTCCACGAGTTTCTTCCGGGTTTCCTTCGATGGGATCACCCCATCGAACCGATGAACCGCCTCCGAACCTTCGCCCCTCCGGGGCGGAGAGGAGGTCAGCTATAGACAAAGCGTTTCGGCTCGCATCTCATCGCCGGGGGCTCCGCGGGGGATGATGAGTC
>JAMOOB010000072.1 GCA_027066265.1 Desulfurococcales archaeon | reverse complement strand
CGATCTAGTGATCCTCGCAGCGGAGGGCTACGTCGTTGAGTACCGTGGTTCTAGAGAGGAAGCCGAGGATGTTGCTGCAAAGCTTTCCGAACTACATAGAGAGGTCGAGCGAAGCGTTAGCGGCGAGGTTGGGTACCTATCTATTCCTCACAATGGCAAGCTTACGTTCGTGCTTAGGAAGAACGAGTACGTACTGATCCTTCGAGGTGAAGAGAAGATTGTTTCTAGCTACCTACAGAAGATCCTAGACATCGCTAGAGGTAGGTTGGTTAGGTGTAGCAAGTGTGGAGAGGTACTCGATGCCTACGTAGCTAAATGCATTCGATGCGGTTCAACGATACTCTTAACATCCCCATCGTGCCCCATATGTGGAAACCGTATAGAGGTGCGTAGATGTCCTCGATGCGGTACCCTCATCGATCACCTAGGAAACCCCATCAAATCCTTCCTAACGTTCTTAGGTAAGAAGAGGGAAGGTGTTAAGGAAAGTAAAAAAGTTGTTGATGTACAGCTCTAGATCGCAGCCTTCAGCCTCTCTCTATGCTTCTTAATCTCGTTCCTAATCATACCTACGAGAGCACTCTTGTCAGCGACCACCATCACGAAGTTCTCTCCTAGGCTACCGATCACGATCATACCGTTGCCGTACTCGATAGTCATGATATCCTGATCTCCTAGACCGAAGTCTCTCCCTAGCCTAGCAGCAGAGTTCACGAGACCGCTTACGGAAGCTGCAATGTCTTCAGCGTTGATGTCTCTCCTAGGTACCACAGCTTCGAGTACATAGCCATCGCGAGACACTAGTATGGCTCCTCTCACACCTTCGATCCTAGTCAGATCGGTTAGGATTCTTCTAACAGCCTCTACAGCCATGGGATTCACCCTCCAACGAACCCAATTCGCGAGAAATCTAAAAACTTTACCTCCTTGAGGCATCTCGGGCTTTCCAAGGAATTCGTTCCTCCGATCACTAATCAGATCAGCAACCTGTACATCTTTGCTATGGCTCTCAACGCGAAGAGTAGGTCTTCGCTGCTCAGCGTAACCCATCCGCTCTGCTTAACTGCGTAGCTACTCATCTCCACTCTCTGCAGATTGTTGTAGGGCTGTAGAAGTATTCTCGGTAGGAAGTACCTTACCTCGAAAGGTTCGGCAACGTGTTCTCCATCCTCGGATCGTAGCTTCAGGTAGATTCTCCTAGGTAGACCAGCCGAGATGTGCATCCACGCAATCCATCCAAATCCGTCTCCGTTCTGCGATTCCTCCAATCGATAGTGACCCGATCCAATCCTTCTATCTAACATCGCTCCCAGTACGGTATCCTTCAATCTTGGGGTGGTACTCATGATGCTCCGGCCTCCCGGCGGGCTTCCTACAAAAGGTATATTTATGCGCAAAAGCTCTTTGGTAGGAACAGGTGTTCAGACCTATTTAAAAAGTGTTTGTTCAGCGAAGTAATGCCTAAGGCTATCTACCACCTTGACGTTTCCTCGCAAGTCTACCGAAGAGTTTCCTCAGACCTCGTTCGGGTACTTCCTCGGGCTTCTTCTCGATTCTCTCCATCTTCTCGCGTTCCTCGGTCTTCTCCTCGCCTTCGGCCGCGCTCTTCATCATCGTTTGGCATAGGTCTAGGAGTTCCTTGAGCTTCTGTGAACCGCATGGAACGCGCCATAGTACGTAGCTAGCGTTCTCCGTAGCCATCAATGCTTTGAGTGCTTCTCCTCCCAGTGCCAAGGGTTTGAGTAGAGGTTCGTCTATTGTTAGAGCTGCGCATACTTGACCTCTATACATGAAGATGTAGTGCGCTTCCCTATCCTTCCTCACGATGAGTAGCGTTAGCTTATCGCTCTCTTCCTGCGAACTGATCTTCTTAGCGCACTCCACTATCTGCTTAACATCGCCGCTACCTCTCGTTACGGGAGACGACACCACGAATATCCTCGGAACGATTTCGTATAGATGAGATGCTACGCTCTGGCTCACGCTATCGATCTCGTCGATCATCGGCACCTCAAGCTCTATCTCCTCGGCAAAGCTTAGCTTAGGTTCCTTCGTAGCGAGCTCCTTCTCCAACCGCTCGATCGTATCGACGAGCCTACGCTCTGTTGCTACGGTCGGTACCTCCGGCTTCGCTACCTCGACCCTTTCCTCGGTCGTCGGCGTAGGTGCTGTGGGTCTTTCTACGACCTCGACTTCCTTGGTTGGTGGAGTCGGGAACTCGACTACCTTGGGCTTAGCACGTTCGATTGATCTTCTCTCCTGGATCAACCTCTTGACGTAGCTCACGTAGTCGTTCAGCGTCAGTTCCTCGCCTACGCGTATCGATTGATTGTACTCTAGATCTAGCTCGATTCCTGCTTCGCTAAGCTTCGTTATCTCTACGTAGCCTCTCGACGACGCTAGTAGTTCGGCTAGCTTGGCGAGCGCATTCGAACCCCCCACGATTTCTCCATCGATCTCGAGCCCTAGTCCCACGATCTTGCCGCGAACGATCAGTACTACGAAGTGAGCGTTCCTTCCATCGGGAGCTACGAGATCTCCTTCCAGTCTTCCAACGAAGTTCGGATCCGCTACGTGTCTAGCAATGGCTTCTAGCAGATCGTCTACGCTACCCGAATCGAAGGATACTATCCTCAGTACCTCTCCTCTTGCAACACCCCTAACCATGCTACTACCCATCCACGCTCCGCTATCAAGCCGTAGCGCGAGTTTATAAGCTCCGGGGTTTGAACATGAAGGAGAAGGATTCAACTCGATCTAAGTTCGGGTCTCGAGAGGGAGAGAAGGGTTAACAGATCGATGTTGGGCTCGTCCTTGACGACCTTGAGCACGAGGTTCACGGAGCTCCTCCTAACGTGTGGATCGCGAGTTACCTGCCTAAGGAACTCGTTGAGTTCGTCGACGTCGCGGAACAGAGCTATCGCAGCAACGTTGTAGTCTCCAGCGATGTCGTAGACGGCTCTCACGTTGGGTTTCGCAGCCAAGTTCTTCTCGATCGTATCTAGGTGAGAGCCATCCACGTTCAGCATGATCAGAGCCATGATTCGGAACCCCAGCGCTCGATGATTTACGAGTGCCGTGCATCGCTTCACGATCCCTAGGTTGTAGAGCTTCCTTATCCTAGCGATGATCGTGGTCGGAGATCTATTCAGTTCTCGAGCTAGCTCTCGCGCGCTACGGTTGCAGTTCTCTATCAGCAGCCGTAGGATCTCTATATCGAGGGCATCCAGCTCGTTACTCATCGCACGCACCTCTCCTCCATCCCGGTACTACGGAGCTTCATCTTCATAGCCTATATACCCTTCGAACCACGAACCCTCTCTAAGCTTAGCGCATGCAATAAGGAGTCACGCACATTTCATTGAACAGCTGTTCAGCTGAAAGAAGAGATCTAGCTCTTCCGAACAATCCATACCTCGTTGGTACCGTCTTCCCTTA
>JAMOOB010000071.1 GCA_027066265.1 Desulfurococcales archaeon | reverse complement strand
CTAAGCGAACGCGTTGATAGAGTGTTCAGAGAGCTTGCCATGGGAGCTCTCGAGATCGTAGCTAGACTCGATAGAGCTAGAACCACGTAGACGAACCACCGAGCTCTACCCATCGATTCAATCGACGAGAACCAATGCATGCGATCAGCAATCAGTAGAGAACGTCGATGTCCTTCGTACCGTCCTCTATAGCTATGCACATCTCTTTCAAGCAATCCATCGGTACGCTACCATCCGGAAACTCTTCGAAGTACTTCATCCATCTAGAATCGTTGCAGAACCTAAGCGCTTCATCGACCCTCGCTCTGATACGAGCTTCCCCAACACCGTACCCTAGGTACCTATACCAGATCTCGCGAAATCCTTGGAAAAACACGTACTCCTCGAAGTTCCTCAGTCTCTCGGATAACCATATCTCGTTCAACGGTATACCAAGCCTATCTGCCGTCGGTGGATAGATCACCTTACCTCGATACACAGCTCGATAGCAAGCATTGCGATCCTCGATAACTTGGTGAAGAACGTAACTAACCTCCATCCCAACCCCTCGATCACGTCCCTAGTCCTAGCCATGCTACGCTAACCTCCTACACTGCCCAAACCCCGGCGTGGATCTAGGCAACGTTCTTCCTTCCCGAGCTGAATCGGTGGAGTATTTTAATGTACCTGTTTCTTGATGTGTTTGGAGAAGATGTATGCCTAGTCGTCGAGCTCTGATCATTGCATCGATAGTGTTCCTCGTGCTAGGTATACTCCTATCGTTGCTACCGATGTACGGTTCTCGAAGGAGTGAGTCTAGGATGGAAGAGGTTTCGATTAGAGATGTTCCGAAGGATTTCGTTCTAGCTACGAACTACCTGAAGCTCTCCACCGACGCCATGGTCAACGCTTCGATGGGAAAACCATTCTCTGTTCCCAGCAACGATGATCTGGATCGCTTGATTACGCGGTTGAAGGACTACGCTATGGGTATAAACGTTGGTTACGGAGAGCTAGCGAAGGTGTTGATGAGAGCTTCCAGAGCTTACCTATCGATGGCTAACGCTTCGAAGTACGTAATCGAGATTCTTCCGGATCTAAGCAACGTTGTTGCAGAGCTTAGGGAAGCTCTTCGAGATCTATCCATGTGTAGAATCGACGAAGCCCTCGAGATCTATCGAAGTATTGAGAAGGATCTCCACAACGTTCGAAACAATCTTTCGTTGGCATCCACGAACCTGCTGATGGTCGATGAAGATGCTCTGCTATCCAAAGGACATAGACGTATCCTCAACCGATCCCTCGATACCATGCTCAAGCTCGGCGAAAGCCTTGCATCGATCGAGAAGCTGTTCCAGGTAATCGAGAGGGATAGGAGTATCGTTGAAGCGGTGTGCATGGGTAAGAACGTGGATCTTAACCTCGTTAACCGAGCTCTCGAAGATCTTCGAAACGTTGAGTACCGCGGTTCCGAGAACTTAGCTAGCGAGTTCTACGATGCTAAGCAGAGTCTAGAGGATGCTTTGCTGAGGATAGCGATGAGCTACTCGACGAAGACCAGCGGGGTTCAAGGACATGGTGCTGGCTACGCTGTTCCGAGCTCCGATGATTAGCATAGGGTTCGAGAACCCTACAGCGCTCGTTCTATCCATACCATTCCTAGCAACGCTTGTACTGCTCTACCGACGCTCTAGGAAGAAGTTCTCTACGATCGTTGAGAGACTCGGTCTCGCTAGATCTCCGAAGCTCGTTGCCTTACTCACAGCGTTAAAGCTCTGTACAGCGATTGCGATAGCGATCGCAGCTGCACAGCCATACCTAGAGATCTACGAACCGGTGAAGGTATCGATAGACAACGTTCTCGAACTCAATACCAGTGCCGTAGAGCTACTCATCTTACTAGACGTTTCGAAGAGCATGGGCTACGTCGATAACGGTATCAAGAGGTTCGAGATAGCTACGAAGGTTCTCGAAGAGCTTCTGCGCATTGTGAAGAGGGATCGGGTAACGGTAGCGGTGTTCGCTAAGGATGTCGAGATCGTTTGTCGGAACGCTTCGATTAGCTGTCTGAACAAGCTTCAATCGATCGAGTTGAGGAGGTACAGCGCTATTGGGAACGCTATCGTGTTCGCCGTAAGCTACGCGAAGGCTAGCTCCCTACCCGTAGCAGCGATACTCATCACCGATGGAGCGAACAACTACGGTACACCTCCGAAGAACGCTCTTCGATACGCAAACGAGAGTGGATTAGCGTTGGTACCCATCATCGTCGGTAGCGATCCGCGTGCCTACGATTTCGAGAAAGCGTGCCGTGATCTAGGGATCGAAATACGTAGGGTCGGTACCCACGTAGACGAGAAGTTGCTGAAGGATCTCGTAGAGGATGCTTATCGAGAAGCTAAGTACGTAGCTCTCAAGGTTCGAGGCATGCTCTACGCATACGTTGCGAAGCGCGATTACGGCCCTACGCTCGTAGCAACCATCTTAGCACTCGTACTGTTCCTAGCATCGATTCTAGAAGGTGTCTAGATTGATCGAGGTACGGAATCTCCTAGCTCTAGCGATCGTGTTGCCTCCATCCCTAGCCATAGCTATCTACACGCATCTCTACGGCTACGAACGTATCTATCGAAAACTCTACGCGTTCAGACATAGCTTGGTAGCCGTAGCCCGGAGATTCGTGAAGCCTAGGAAGAGGATTCGTGCAACGACCCTCGTCCTGAAGCTCGTCGTGATCCTACTCCTATCGATAGCTCTCGCAGAGCCCTACATCATCGAGAAGAAGATCGTTCCACTCTCTACACGCGAGGTTTCGGAGATCGAGCTTAGGGTAAGGCCTCCCCTCGTGCTCGTGATCGATACCTCGGGAAGCATGAAGGGATACAAGCTTGATGTTGCTAAGGAAGCGATTACGAAGTTCGTTGAGAACCTTACGAACCTCGATATCGGTATAGTAGAGTTCTCGCACGTGATCAAGCAGGTTATTCCACCTACTAGCGATAGAGAGAAGGTGTTGGAGAGCATCCAAGCAATGAAAGCGAGCGGAGGTACTATGTATAGCTACGCACTCGAAACCACACTAACGTTGTTGAAGCCCTACAGAGAGCTTAACATAACGTGCTTCGTGGTTTTCGTAACCGATGGATTGCCTGGAGATAGGCAGGAATATCGAGAGCTACTGAAGGAGTTTAAGAGGTTGGGGATACCGATCTACACCGTATTCGTGGGGAACTCCATCGAAGGAATCGAGGAGACCAAGTTCATAGCTGAGCAAACAGGTGGTAAGCAGTATACGGCTAGCAACGTAGAGAAGCTTGCGGAGAGGCTCAGCTCGATATCGAGAGACATCGAGAAAACGTTGAAGCGTATCGAGGTAGAGATGCAGGTAACGAAAGAGATCGAGGTTCGGTACTCGATAGCTACGTACCTACTCCTAGCTGCGCTCGCAACCTACGTACTTCTCCGCATGGCTATCCATA
>JAMOOB010000070.1 GCA_027066265.1 Desulfurococcales archaeon | reverse complement strand
TGTGCACGATCGTGTTGTTGAACGATGCGTAGATGTGGGCTACACCCCACCTAAGCTCGCGTGCAGCGAACGCCATGCATCACCACCTCACGAACTCGCTACCTGAGCTTCTGCAGCTCGCTTCTTAGCGAAGGGTGAGGTGGGGTAGAAATCTACGTAGGGCTCCTCATCGATGGTAACGAGGTAGTTGGGCGATGTTACTCTCCTACCCTTTATAGCAATGTGTCCATGGACTATGAGCTGCCTTGCCTGGTGAGGAGTCTTCGCCAATCCTTTCCTCCAGACGATGGTTTGAAGCCTTCTCTCGAGAATCGCTTCGATCGGTATGTTCAGGATATCGCTGATCGTTGCGTTGGGGCTCGGAAGTATCCCTAGCTTGTAGAGCCTGTTAACCAAGCTCTTCACACGTTCTTCGCGCTGCTCCGGTGGTAGAGCTAGTAGTGCTCGTGCTTGATGCCTTATCTTCCTAAGCATGGTTTGGAATAGCCACAGCTCTCTCTTGTTCCTCAAACCGTAGTAACCAACCAACTCCATCTCTCGCTGAAGCCTCTCCTTGATCCATGGGTGTCCAGGGCGTTCCCACTTCTTTCTAGGCTTCTTCGGATCACCCATGGATCTACACCCCTTACCTCCTCCTCTTCACACCAACCGTAGGACCTAGACGACCAGTGGTATGAGTTCTCTGTCCACGTACCTTGTATCCTAGAGCGTGTCGTATACCTCTCCAGCTCCTTATCCTTATCTCGCGCTCGATATCTTGCCTAACGTAGTAGATTAGATCGGGGCCGACGAGATGCAGATCCTGTCCCGTTTCGTAGTCCTTCCTACGGTTGTACATCCAGCTAGGGATACCGTACTTCTGCGGATTCCTGATAGCATCCTCGATTCTCTCAACATCTGCATCGCTTAGGAAACCTATCTTCATCATCGGATCGAGTCCCAGAACCCTACAGACTGCGACAGCGAAGTTGTAGCCAACACCCTTGATCTTAGACAAACCCCACGCCAAGCTAAGCTCTCCAGGTATGTCCGTACCCGCAATCCTGACGATGTACCTAAACTCCTGCGACGACATGGTGCACACCATGTGTACGATCTACTCGACTCACCACAGCTACACCCACATCACGAAATCCAGTTTAAAAACCTTGCACAACCTACCGAGCCCAACACGCATCGATGAAGCGATCCACCTAGCTATGCCCAAGCTTCTGCTCAACGCTTGCAACCTTGCTACGCAGAGTCAACTCCTTATCGAACCTAATATCTATAGATACGTCTATAGCTATCCTCTGAACACCTTCCTTCCTCAACACCTCGACGATCTCCTTCAAAAGCTGCGCAAGCTCATCGAACCCATCGATCTCTATAGACGTACCCATAGGCCCTAGAACATAGTTCACGCCTCTCTTCCTAAGCACCTCGATGACCTTAGCCACGTAGCTACTGAGACTAGGACTTGCCGTACCTATGGGAACAACTCTTAGTAGAGCAAGGATAGGCATGGTGCAGCACCGAAGAATTGCTTGCTTAAGGAACTTAATGCCTTCATCTCACTCCTCCAACTCGTACACATCATCGTCGAGAACAATAGCTGTGTGTCTAGACGGGCATCTATACATAGAAACACATGTAAACGATGTAAATCCAGCCTCAAGCAATGCTTCATGGATCCAAAGACCTACGAGAAGGAACTTCCGAGAACGTGCTAATCTATTAATTACGTATCGAGCTCTGTATCGAGACCCAGTATCCGCTCCTCATCCAATTCCTTGCTTGATTCTAGCCGTGAATACATAAGGTTAGAGCACACATCGTCGAGTATCGAGGGATAGTCCTTGTCACGTATCTACGAAGGTTATGTCTACGTCTATCCCTACGCTGGCGACGACGTCTTTCTACATCCGGAGAGAATCGATTTGAGGTCTCTACCTTTTAAAGAACGTATCGAAGCTCTTCAGAAACTACATAGCGAAGCTCTGAGCGGTAAAGGACTGAGTTTGTTACATCTTCTCGAAGATCTTGAAGGTAAGCGCGTGAGGGTATCTGTAGAGAGTAGACGTATAGTGATAGAGATCTTGAACTAGCTTACGCATTTTTCGACTCGGCATGTATAGCATAGGATGCTTAGAAGAATTCTTTTGTAGATTTGCTCTAGATCATCTACGGGTTCAGCAACGTTTGATGCTCTAGAACGCCCTTCTGATTGGTGTTCGATCAAAGTCTCTATCGTTGGATATTATCTCTACTACTTGCTCTCTAAGCGCTACCGCTAGGTGAAGGGAATCCTCGTAGTCTAGACCGTACCTCTTCATCAACTCCAGCGCTCTAGTGAAGTCCTTCGATTCGAGCGGTACTATCTCTAGACTCCTCAGCATCGTTACGGCGTTGATGATCGTCTGAACGAATTCTCTATCCTTCAAATTCTTTCCAGCCAATCCAGCCAGTATCACTACCAATTCGTAGAGCGTCAGCGTAGAAGTAATGTACTCACCACGCTTACCATGCTCGATCCTCCTAATCCACTCCCTAGCTACCTCACCGTACTCAGGATGCTTAGCTAGCCAGTAAACGAAGACGTTGACATCTACGTACTTCTTCTCCACCATTCCCGAAGAACCTCGTTAACGAACTCATCCAGATCCCTAGGCCATTCCCTAACCCGAACAATACCGTAGTACTCATCCGCGATATCCCTCAAAGGCTCCAGCACGATCTTGCCATCCACTACCTCGATCCTCACCAACTGTTTCTCCCTCAACCCCACAGCTTCCCTCACACTCTTCGGAATCACTACACGTCCCTTCTCATCGACCCTAACCACCACATCCATCTCTTCCCACCAACACAACATATTCCCACTCATAGGATAATAAACCCGCGCACACATCATCCGAAACCTATGAATAGGATCTGGGCATCTATTCGAAGGCTCGAGATATGGCGGTTCAAGTCGTTGAAGCATCCATCTCTCTAAGTAGCTCGATAAGGATCTTCTTGCGATACTCTAGATAGTCTACCAGCTATATCGTCGTGTGCATCCACCTCGCCTTGCCCTACCCTCTTCAACGAGTTACGTGAGTTCCTCGAAGTTCTTCACACCGTACCTAGATAGAATCGATATCTTCTCAACTCGAACACGACGAAGCTCTTCGTATATGAATAGCTTCAGAGCTTCTCTCAACCTCCTCTATCGATAGACCAAGACAGTTAGCTACCTTAGCAACGATATCGCTAGCCAGCTACTCAACCCCATAACCCTACACCTCAAGATCTCGAAACCCCCTATCAACTATCAATGAGATCCTCCTACAGTTCTCCACAAAACCTAGCTAACTCAAATCAATTCAGATATCGATTCTATCTAGAAGCTGACGACTCTGCAGCTCCAGATAGCGTGTACAGCTGTAACAATATCCTCGGTATCGAGGGTGTTGAATAGCTACGGTTTCGAGCTATTCGTAT
>JAMOOB010000069.1 GCA_027066265.1 Desulfurococcales archaeon | reverse complement strand
TACCATCCATTGGGTAGCCGAACACGAGTAGGCTCTTCTTCAAGGATTCCATGTCTTCCTCGAAGAACGGCGTACCGTCAACGGGTTTACCACGTAGTGCAGCTACCTTGCCAGCGATGCTCTCCATGAGCTGACCCAAGGTCATTCTAGACGGCAATGCGTGTGGATTGATTATTAGGTCGGGCGTTATGCCTTCGACTGTGTACGGCATGTCGTACTGCGGTATGAGTGCTCCTATCACACCCTTCTGTCCGTGACGCGATGCGAATTTGTCTCCTATCTCCGGTATTCTCAAGTCTCGTACTCTGACCTTGACGACTCGATGACCTTCCGCATTAGTGGTTATGATCACCATGTCTACGTAGCCACGCTCGCCGTGCCTCACCGATACTGATGAGTCCTTCCTACGCTGCGATAGCACTCCATAGCCCTTGTATTCCTCGACGAATCTGGGTGGACTCGTCTTTCCGATGAGAACTTCGCCACCCTTTACGAAGATCTCGACGGGTACTATACCATCGTCTTCGAGCTTCGCGTAGTACTTAGCACCACGGTAGCCCAGCGTTCTGCTATCTGGACGCTCAATTCTATCCTCTTGACCTCCAGCATACTTCCTCTCTTCCGTTTCGTACGTTCTAAAGAACGTCGATCTCGCAAGTCCTCGATCGACCGACGACTTGTTGATGATTACTGCGTCTTCCATGTTGTACCCTGTGAAGCTCATGACGGCGACCACCATGTTTTGTCCAGCTGGCCTAACGTTGTACCCTATGATATCCATCGTACGGGTTTGCACCAATGGTTTCTGTGGATAGTGTAGTAGATGCGAACGCGAGTCTAATCGTATGAGGAAGTTCGCTGCGTAGAATCCTAGCGCTTGCTTAACCATTGCAGCTTCGTAGGTGTTTCTAGGCGACTGGTTATGTTCGGCGTAGGGTATGATCGAAGCTCCAGCTCCTAGTATTGCATGGGGCCATATCTCGACATGAGTAGTCTTCTCGGTAATCTCATCGGGGTTCAACGCGATGAGTGCGTTCTCCTCCTCGTCAGCGTCTAGGAACTCTACAACGCCTTTCTTAACGAGGTCTTCGAACGTGTACTCTCCTCTCTTGAGCTTCTCTATATCCTCCTTAGTGATCTTGAGCTTTCCGTTCTCGACAACGAACAACGGTCTTATTATCCTACCAGCATCGCAGTTGACGTACACTTCGTTGATGTACTTCGTCTTGTAGTGAGCAACGTTCACTTCGTAGTGTAGCTTACCTTCTCTACGCATCTTCCTAAGCTTCGCAACAAGCTCTTCAGGGTTCGGATGGTATCCTACGATGGTGCCGTTGAGGAATACTTTGGCCCAGTTCTTCACGTCTTCGTAGGTGAGCCTACCCTCTCGAAGATCGTTGAATACCTTGATTATCGGTATGACTCCGAGCTCGTAGAGAACCTTCTCTACTTCCTTAGCATCGACACCTACGGAGATCGTTGCACAGAGTGCTAGGTTCTTGACGAGACCACAGTTTGGTCCTTCGGGAGTCTCGAACGGGCATAGACGACCCCACTGCGTGCCGTGGAGATCTCTTGCTTCGAAGTGTGGCTGGCTACGGCTTAGCGGCGATATGACTCGCCTCATGTGGCTAAGCATCGCCATCCAGTTGGTGCGGTCTAGTATCTGGCTCACACCCGTCCTTCCACCAACCCACGTACCGGTAGCCATTGCATGCCTAATCCTCTCCGTAATGATGTCGCTCCTGACGAAGAGTCTTATGCTAGCCTTTCTATCTCTTACACGAGCACGCTCGAGCTGGTACCTGAAGTCCCTTACGAAAGCCTTGAAAGCTGCGCGGAAGAGCGTTGCAAGCATGTCGCCAGCTAGTCTAAGCCTCTTGTTTGCGTAGTGATCCTTGTCGTCCGGAGGTCTTCTACCCAGAACCAACTCGATGAGTTTGCACGCCATCTGTCCGAGGAACAAAGCTTTCTTGATTCTATCCTCTGGAGATGTACCGAGGTGGGGTAGGAAGTACTTGTCTATGATGAGCTCGGCACGCTTAATCCTACTCTCGCGCACCTGACCGATCGCTACCCTAGAACCTATGTAGTCCAACGCATCTTCTTGCGTAGCGATTGCTTGAGCCTGACACAACGAAACGAATAGCTCTTTCTGGATCTCTGGATCTGGAGATACAGCTAGCGCTATATCGATATCGCGCTCTAGACCTAGAGCACGCATCATTATCGCGAACGGGATCTTGCCGGGAATCATTGGGAACGAGACGTGTAGCGAACCATCCTTGTGGCGATCGAGTATGACTGCAGATCTGTATCCAGCAGTTGCCGATACCACCTTCGCTGTATGCGTTATGTTTAGGTTCTCCTGTCCGTAGTCAACGATTATCCTGTTCGGAGCCAAGTCTTCCTGGATAACTATGACTCTCTCGCTGCCATCGATGATGAAGTATCCGCCGGGATCCTTGGGGTCTTCGCCGTACTTCACGAGTTCTTCCGGAGGCAACCTACTCAAAGGATCCTTGACGGATTTGATCATTATCGGTATCTCTCCTATCACCACCTCGACTTCGCTTCCTGGCTTACCATCTTCGTAGGGAACGAGCTTCAGTATTACTGGAGCTGCGTAGGTTAGGTCGCGGTATCGACACTCCATCGGTGTAACGTCTTTCCTAATGCTTCCATCGACTTCCTTGATCTGGGGCTCACCGATTCTGAACCCCTTGATAACGATCTTGAAGCCAGGTATGCTGGTTTCGATTACGGAATCCTCCTTGATTATCTCGGCTATGGTCTCCGTAATGAACTTGTTGTACGAATCGATGTGGTGTCGAGTAAGACCTCGTTCTCTAAGGAATGCTTCCATCACAGCCCAGCGATCATCGTGGCTAAGCTCTGGATGCGGTGCTGGGTGAGCTCGTGGTAGCGGTCCTAGCGAAGCTTTGACGTTCTCCTTTTCGAGAATAGCGATGCTGCTCATCTACGAACACCTTAGACGAGTGGTGGAACTACGTATCTATAAACAACGATTTCTCCGCCGGTCGGGCTCTTCCTAACGATCTTGATTATGTCTCCGGGCTTAGCTCCGATAGCTTTGACTATCGGATCGTTGGCTCGAATCCACGGAAGCTGTTCGGGTCTTATTCCGTACTTCCTGAGTATCTCCATACCTTCCTCAACGCTGACGATCTCGTGCTTAGGAACTAGCTCGTGTTCGAGGATCTTCGACGAAACCTTCTTCGACGGCATGCGATACACACACCCGCGAGCATAAGTACTGAGCTCGCTACACCCTTCCCGACCCACCTTATAAGCATAGCTACGACGTGAGACGAGCATCTAGACTTAGAAGCCCCGAGCAAGAAACCGATCTCGCTGGGGCGGGCCCGTAGCTCAGCCAGGTAGAGCGGCGGGCTTTTAACCCGTAGACGACGAGCTCGGCGGAGGTCCCGGGTTCAAATCCCGGCGGGCCCGCCACACATTCAACTACTCG
>JAMOOB010000068.1 GCA_027066265.1 Desulfurococcales archaeon | reverse complement strand
TAGCTGAAGAGCTACTCCCGTACTATCAGCATCGAAATCGGTACCGGTTATGAATATCTTGAACCTCTTCTTACCTTCCTTCAATCCCTCCGGATCGTATCCTACGAATACGTTGGCGTACGATCCGTATCTAAGGCGAACCCTTATCAATACGGGAATAGTTGGTTCATCGCTGGAGACCTCGTATATCTTGACCAGCGCACCACCGGATCGATAAGCGAAGTTGTTCTTCAGCGTATCTAGGGCCTCGTTTTCGGGAATGCTTGGATCGTACGTAACATCGATTCCCGGATCATTGACCAACGAATTCACGTCCATGATACCCGCGAAACCTATGGGCATTATCTTGACGCTCTCAGCAACCTCAGCGCTACCGGTCGAACCACCACCCAACCGTTCGAGTTCGATAACTTTACCCGTCGCAGTAACCAAGACCTTCGGTTTGTAGTCCGAGGGCAGCACCACGGATACCCTAGAACCAGGGGGTAGGAGCACGAATCCACCACTACCTACGCGTTCGATCTTTGCACCACCGAAGAAGTACATCTTAACAACGCTGCTCGACGAAGCACTATAGAGGTCTAGGAGAACGATCTCTCCACTCTCGAGACTTTCTAGAACGACGTATCTTATACCCGCTGTTACAACTCCTCGATTCTCTATCACGAGCGTGTTGTTGACGGGTATAAACGTCGTAGCGAGTAGCTCTAGATCCTTCCTCGACTCCAACCGTGCGAGCTCCTGTATTGCTCCCCCCAACCTTAGCGCGTTGAAGTACATATTCATTACGAAGGGGAATAGGAGTAGCACAACCAGAGCCAACACTATTACGCCAGCTATAGCAGCGCTAATACCCTTCCTAAACCGGGTTGCGTAAACCATGAATTTCCCCGAAAATATGGGGGAGGGAGTCTACGCTAATATACGTATCGAAGCGTTTCGATCAGCTCGCTAGAAGGGGCGCTATAAACATAGCGACTCCGACGATGCTAGCTACCGTCGTTATCGCTACCAGTATAAGTGCGTGCACGAAACCGGATAGTATCGTTAGATCTCGTAGCTTTCCACACATCAACCCCATGAGCCACGAGTTGAGCATGCAGCCCAGCACCGTGGTTATCGTGACGAGGGCTATGTCCCTAGCCCCAAGCGATACCCGTAGACCCATTACCGTGGCACCATATGTACCCGTAGCCCCCAACGTTCCAAGGACTGTGTACACGCTCTTCGCCATCATCCCCAGCACGAGCAACGTCGTGAATGATAGGAGCAGAGCTCCGAAGTAGGGCACTATTATGTACGTCTTGAGCCTACGCTTCAACTCGTCGTATATAGCTGTAAGCTCGTCTACGTACCTAGCGAGCGTGTCTAGGACTTGCGGTGCTGCACCACCGTACTCAATAGCATCTATCAGGTACTTGAAGGACATGAGCGTAACCCAGTTGTATACCCCACGCAACGCTCTTCGAATTGCTTTACCGATGTCTATACCTATTGCTAGCGCTCCAGCGATTCTTCGTACGATCGGCGTTAGTACTCCGTACTCTCGCTGAGCTAGGTAAAGTATACATTTCTCAACGCTTATACCAGTCTTACGCGTTTCAGCTAGATCCCTTAGGAAGTTCGCCAGCTGTACTCCCAATCCACGTTCGAATCTACGCTTCTCGATCCAAGCCTTGATACCTCCCATCGATGCTATCGTTAGCCCCACGCACATCGATGCTATTGATGCGTAGAGATGCTGAGGTTTCGGAGGCAACCCCATTAGCATACCGTAGCCTCCCAACGCTATGAATAGCACGAATCCTAGAGCTAGCCCTACCGGAATCGTTAGCATGGGGTATACGTACACGGACTTATCCCATACGGGATCCTTAGGCATCATGGCATCCGTCACGACCAAGAGCATCAACGTTAGCAGAGGTTGCACGATTAGTGCGAACACTATGAACCCGCCTACGCCACCGAACGCTACACCTTTCGCTGGAAGTATGGAGCTTACGACGAAGAATACGTAGAAGCACAGCGCCATGACTACGTTGAGCGCTATGAACGCCTCGACTACTAGACCTATGCGCTCCGAAAGCATCCTAATATCCTCGATCTTTCTACGAAATAGATCGTGCGTTCGAAGCTCTAGGTAGTGAACAACGTCTCCACCAGTTCTCACAGTCGTTGTGTATCCAAGCATGAACTCCCTAAACAATCTCGAAGGATGATCGAATACGACGTCGTCTATCGCAGTGAGAGGATCCTTTCCAAAGACTTTCACGTCTCTCACAATCCTCTCCGCTTCCTCGCGAAGAGCTTTGAACAGCTTCATGCGTGCAATCGTTTCTATGACGCGCTCTGGAGCTACACCTCCTCTCGCCATGGTCGTTAGGTACGCTGCGAAGAATGGTAGTTCGTGCTCTACTCCACGTGCACGAGAACTCGTCTTAACGTGTAGATACAGCACGAAGCATCCGAAGACTATCAGCGGAGCTATTGCTAGCAGACCTATGAAGATGAGCTGCATAAACATGTTTGGAACTGCAACAAGTACTAGCGCTGCTAGGCTTGCACATATCACGGCGGTCATGAAGGTGAAGAAGATCATTCTCGCAGCGTAGATGTAGGGATGTACTGCGAGGCCAGCTCTCCTTATCGCTCGTTCTAGATCGAGCTTTCTAGCTAGACTAACTGCTGTACCGCGAAATAGAAGCCATGCGCTAGCATCGATTAGATCCATGATCGATACGCGAAGCTCGCTACGAGCTCTATCCCTACCCGAAGCCATGGTGCTCCCCTACATGACGTACAGCGATTGTCGTTCGCGTAGTTCCTCCAACGCTCTTCTATATACCTGCTCCGGCTTGGCGTAGTAGGAGTGCACTACCTCGGCTACCTCGGTATATCTACGCTTACCCTTGGCAACCATCCACCGCAGAACAATGGTTCTTCTCTTCAGCTCCTCTAGCACGTCGTCGAAGCTCCATCCTCGTGCTTCTGCATATTCTCGCAGTATCTTGCTATCCTTTGCACGTAGTTCGTGTCTATCGGTAGCGGGATCCCATCTAACGATCTCTACATACTCTCCGTAGTCCCTAACTTCCCATACATTCGTAACACGACGCTGGGGTCTACCAATGATGACTCTCTTGATTACGAGGGCGAAGTTTACGAGAGGAATGTAGCTCGGGGGAATGTTCATGGGTGGGCTCGTCAATCGCTTCACTGCTGCATCGATGTGTTCAGCGTGCATCGTAGTCAAGCCTCCGTGTCCAGTAGCGATCGCCTGGAATAGGACGTACGCTTCCTCACCACGCACCTCTCCAACGATGATTACGTCGGGTCGGTATCTCAGAGCGACCTTGATCAAGTCGTAGAGCGTGACCTCACCTATCTTCTCGGGTCCGAGACCGTAGCTAGGCCTAGCAACGAGCTGTACCCAGTTCTCGAGGGGTAGCCTAAGCTCGGGCGTATCCTCGATGGTCACGACCTTGACCGTGGGTTTGAGTAGCGTAGCCAATGCGTTGAG
>JAMOOB010000067.1 GCA_027066265.1 Desulfurococcales archaeon | reverse complement strand
CGGTAGAAACGCCGTGCTACCACTGTTCACATCGTTCATGATATGCCTTGGATACACGTTTGGCGGTTCGCTATTCATAGAAAAGATATTCCGCTACGAAGGACTCGGATACACAATGATCGACGCACTGTGGCAAGGAGATATACCACTATTCATAGGTTGCCTATATATCGAAGTATTCGCGATTGTCGTAGCCGTATACTTCGCCGACGTACTCTACGGTTTGATTGATCCACGGGTGAGAACCTCATGAACTCACGCAGCTCGAAACATGTAATCCTAAGGCTATACCTATACATGTACGTTGTGGAACCCATACTTATACTCGTACACAACAAGAAATCGTTGGCAGGGTTAACGATTCTATCTCTATTCATAGCGTTAGCGATATATGGCCAGCTCTTCGTATCCGAGAGCCAAGTTAGCATAAACAAGGATCTTCAAGGCATAGGGCTACCCCCGATATTCGTCGATAGGAAGAGCTACCTTGAGAGTGCTGCGCGATTCTATCTAGAGGATAAGATGAAGAGTCTCGAACCCGATATCCAGATCGTTGTCGATCAGCTCACAATCTTCTACGGAGTCAATGAGAGCAGAGATGAACTACAAAAAGTGTTGCGTGCATGTACAAAGGAGTATGTGCTAGGTAACGTACCCAGTATAGCATCGTGTATCGAAGATCGATTAAAGGCTGAACTCCCTAAGGATGCCAAGGAGTTCATCGTCGATTACCTACAGCATCGAGCCGACGAGATACTCAACGAGTACAACAGAATTAAGGAAACCATACTGGCTAAATACGGTGATAAGTATCCTCTCGGAACCGATAAGGATGGTCGAGATCTACTCGCAGTGCTCGCCAAGGGTACCGCTCCCTTGCTTTCGGCATCGCTTCTAGCGGGATTGATCTCGACGTTGATCGGTGTAGCGATGGGTATAACGGCTGGATACCTAGGGGGTTGGTTCGATAAGGCGCTCATGTGGGTTACGGACGTAGTTCTCTGCATTCCGAGCCTACCGCTGTACCTCATGATCTCGTACGTAATGTTGCTACACAAAATGCAGTTCAATCCACTAATCGTTGCATGCGTAATCAGCATAACCGCGTGGGCCGGCCTTGCACGTGCAGTAAGGAGCCAGATACTATCGTTAAAGACGCAGCCCTTCGTAGAGGTATGTAGAAGCCTCGGTCTTTCAACGATGCACATAGTGTTCAGGGAGTTGGTACCTAACGTGGCTGGCTACATAGCGATAAACTTCATCTTCTCGGCAACGGGAGCTATTTACGCAATCACGGGATTGTTCTTCCTCGGAGCCTTGCCGCAAGATCCGACGCAATGGGGTATACAGCTATCTTACTGGGATCAAAACTGTGGATTAGCAGCGATAGGTAACCCAGTATGTTTCTGGTGGTTCGTATGGATCGTAGGAGCACTCGTATTGCTACAGGAAGGATTCATACTGCTGTCCTACGGCATCGACGAGATCTTCAATCCTAGACTACGAGCAAAGTACTTCAGAAGACTGGAGAAGATCGTAGGTAAAAAGAGCGTTCAGTGAAGGAGTTCTCACGATCACTTCCTCATCCTTACTATCAGAGCTCCAACGATTACCAGCACTGCAACCCCTATCGCGAGGTATAGTACGGTTCCTCCGAGACCACCTCCTCTAGCTGGGCTACTCGTTGTAGTTGCTGGACTCTTACTCGTTGAACTGGGACTGCTGGATACAGACAATGTGGTACTGCTCGCGATGCTCGTCTTGGTTGTAAGGAGTTGAGTAGTGCTACTCACCTTCGGTGTGCTAACGCTCATCCTTGTCGTAGTAGTGATGATTGTTTTCGTAGTGGTTGTACTGATCGTGCTCGTTGCGCTAGTAGTCGTAGTACGTATTACGGTGAACGTAGGTTTCGGTTCGGGATCCGATGATCCAGCCTTTCCAGCGATGGTGTACGGACCAGCGCCTTTATAGTCGCTCCACGTATTGCCAATCCACTTAGCACCGCTATCATCGTAAGCCTGAGGTCTCTGACCGTTATCCACGAAGATATTGTTCTCTACTAGGATGTTCCGGCAGTTCTCTTCTACTCTAACTCCGTAGAGACCGTTCTTCTCTATAACGTTATTCCTTATCACGACGTTCGATACACCAGGCTTAATCCTTATACCGTTCTTCCTATTTCCTACGATCTTGTTGAACTCTATCGTTACGTTGTTACTTCCAGTGTAAATGTATATACCGTTGTGCTTGTTGAATGCGATGATGTTCTTAGCTATGTAGACATTGCTCGCTGGTACCGCAATATCGATTCCAGCAACACTATTATTCTCTATCCTACATCCAACGATCTCGATATCGAATTTATGCCCTTTCTCCATCCTTATACCTGAGTTCCCTGCACCCCTAATCGTACAGTTGAGTATCCTTGTATCCTTGGATAGCCCACCTATCGCAATACCTACATCGTTCTGCGGCTCAACGATCACTAAATTCATCACGGTTACGTGAGTTGAAACCTCTATGAATACACCTTTGTAGGTATCTCTGTAGAGGAATCCCTTGTTTATGGTTACGTTTCGACATCCGCCAACGTATATACCGTCCCATGCCGCACCCGTGGTGTTAACGTTCTCAACGTATACGTTGGTGCTGCTCATGAGGCATAGGTTCCAGTACTTTGGGTAAGCAAGCGAGACATTCACTATCTTCACGTTCTTGCATCGCTCGATCTTTATCGAATCTCCGTCTCTCGAATCCGATACCTTGACGTGCCCTATGTATACGTAGGTGCTCTTCATTACGTAGATGCCTTTCTTACCGCTGCTCTTCACAACAACGTTGATTATCGTTATGTGTGTGCTCTTCGAAACGAAGATTCCGTCGCCTAGGTTGTACACGACGTGGCTATTCACTATTGTTACATTCGTGCTACGCTCTATACCTATACCCCAATAGTTCGCTCCACTAACCCTAACGTTCTCTATCCTAACGTTTACGCTATCGTTCACGTATATCCCCGTACCCTTCTTAGCGTTCGTAACGATCACCTTCTCTACGGTAACGTTCTTCGAATGTAGAATCCTTAGACAATCTATCGTAGCTCCAACGATCTGCGTATTCCTCAGGACAACATTGCTTAAGTTTATCAGCACTACTCCGTAGTCCTTACCTTTTGCATCCACTTTACCTAGCTCGATGATGTAGGGATTTGTTGGAGTACCTTTTCCACTCTTGGCAATCTTAGATACATTGCTCGGAGTTATCACGTAGACTACCGTGTACTTACCGTGCTTAGCTGCTTCAGCGATCGTATAGTCGTTCATTGCTATGATGTAGGTGGATGCAAAGCTCAGAACGATGGTCATCAGCGTTAACATCGCTACGAATAGCTTCCTATACACAGAGATCACCCGCGTTCGATACATCAAACCTTTATTTAAGAGTTCGAGCCTCAGCGCTTTGTGGGTGTACGCATTGGTTAGGTATGCATGCTTATCGTTGCTGATACTAGCAATCATTTCGAT
>JAMOOB010000066.1 GCA_027066265.1 Desulfurococcales archaeon | reverse complement strand
CGCTTGGACGAACTAGGAAAGCCCACTCGCTAGCGATGATCTTGATCCCATCGATGTCGATAACCTTGGCACCGGCTCCGAATCTCTTCCTAAGCTCTTCGATGACTGTGGGAACCTTGGAGCGATCGGGTAGCGGAACCTTGGTCCTTATGATGATGGGTCTCCAGATCGAGTCTAGGAGCTCGCTCAACGACTTGTTGTAGGTAGCGAGCATCTCTGCTACGAGAGCTGCCTTCATCCCACCATCCCTAACGGGTTGATGCGGTACGTAGCCGAAACCACCGTTATCCTCGAACCCCGCCAACGCACCGCCGAGCTCAACGATCTTCCTAGCAATGTTTATGAATCCAACCCTCGTCCAAACAACTTCGATACCCTTCGAAACCACGTTCTTCTCCATCAAGAAGTGGCTCGTAGAGACCGCCGTTACGATCCTCTTGGGTAGCTCTGGATGTTTCTCGGCTACGAAGGGTATGAGAAGGGTTGCGGATACGTCTCCCGGAACGAAGTTGCCTCTAGGATCGACGAGGATAGCCCTATCGCCGTCACCATCGTGAGCAACTCCGAAGTCTGCTCCAACGCTCTTCACCACCTTCATCAGCTCTTCGATGTTTTCCGGCGTCGGTTCGTAGGGTCTATGCGGATAGCCTAGATCCGCGTTTATCGATAGTGTCTTGACTCCCAGCTCCCTCAGTATCCTTGGGGTTGTCAACGCGGTTACGCTGTTGGCACAGTCGACCACAGCCTTCAAACCCTTTCTACGGATCTTCTCGGCATCTACCCTCTTCTTCACCTCCTTGACGTAGTGCTCAACTACGTGTGGAAACCTCTCTATAGACCTTATCTCGCTCCACCCAACCCTCCTGAAATCGTTGGAGAAGAACCTTCGCTCAACCTCTAGCTCTACCTCTACCGGAGCCTCGATACCGTCGCTCATGATTAGCTTGAGCCCTACCCACTGAGGTGGGTTGTGGCTAGCCGTAACCATGACTCCGTAGTCGAAGCCCAGGTCCCTAACCGCTAGCTGTAGAGCTGGCGTAGGTGCGTAACCACCGTCGTACACCTTCGCACCACCGGCAGCGAGAGCGCTCAGAACGGCTCCGTAGATCGCTGGGTTGCCGGGCCTAGCATCGCAGCACACCAACACCCTCGAGCCCGGTGGGAAGTTGCTTGCGATCGCCCACGCGAGCCTTACGGCGAAGAATGGGTCGAAGGTCTCGTTAACGATTCCCCTAACCCCATCCGTTCCGAAGAGCTTCCTAGCAGCGTGGAGATCCACGTAGCTCACCCACCAACGTCCCTCGATCCCTAGATTTAAAGGTGTAGAGCTTCGCTGCAAAACCTTCGCGAGGTAAAGCATTTACCTAGCCTTCCCCCAGAGATACGTGGGAGAAGCCTTGGCTAGGGTGTGGATCGATGTACTGACGCCTAAGCAAGCCAAGCTCTTCGCCTCGATGGCTAGGCAGTCCAGTGGTTTGATAGATCCAGTATTCACGACGAGGAGGTACGAGTACACCGTAGCCGTTCTCAAGAGGTTCGGTTACCAACCCATGGTCTTCGGGAGCTACGGAACGGATCTCCGAAGCAAGTTGGTGGAGGAGTTTAGGAGAGGGCTGGAGGTTCTCGAAAAGGTTCCGAGCTTCGATTTCGCTATGAGCTACCCCAACCCCTTAGCCGCACGAGTTTCGTTCGGTCTCGGCAAGCCCTACATAGCGTTCACCGATAGCCCGCACAGCGTAGCCGTATCGAGGCTCTCCCTACCCCTCGCAACGGCGGTAGTGTTCTCGAGCTGCATACCTCTATCCGAGATCTCGAAGTACGTCTACCCCGGTACCCATCTAGAGATGTATCGCGGTGTAGACGAGGTTCAGTGGCTCAAGAACTTCGAGCCCAGCGACCAGGTTTTGAAGGAGCTGGATCTCGAGCCAAGGACCTACGTCGTGGCTAGACCACCAGAGCATCGAGCTGCCTACTACAGCCACGGTACGGAGAGGCTAGAGATCTTTCGAAGCATACTCGTAGAGCTTCTAAAGCGTGGCTACACCGTTGTGTACCTACCTAGGTACGAAGACGACGAGCTTCCCAAGGAGCTTCAGCGCTACGGAAAGGTAGTGGTACCCTCTACGGAGCAGGGCGTAGATGGATCGAACCTGGTCTACCACGCTCTCGCAGTGATCACGGGCGGCGGCTCTATGGCTAGGGAAGCCGCTTTGCTGGGAACCCTCGGAATCACGTTGTATCCCAACGAACTCTACGTAGATCGATGCATCGAGAACTGGGGTCTACCACATAGGAGGGTACACGACGTCTCTACGTGTCTCCAAGCAATCGAGGAGTTTGCTAGGGATCCGGATAGGTACCGTGCTACGGCTAGGAGCCTTAGGCAGAGCCTAGAGACTCCCCTCGATGGTTTGAAGAGGGTTCTACACGAGCTTAGGATGCGGTAGACGCACGCCATGGTTAGGGTAGGGATCAACCTCTGGTTCAAGGATCTGAAGAACCTTGGGGAGATACTTGCGAAAGCTAGGAGCGTTGGGATGGATCACGTAGAGATAAGCCTCGACTACCCCTTCGGAATCGTTGAGCGAGACAAGCTCATGGAGATGGTTAGGCGTGTACGTGGAGAAGGAATGTCTATCTCGATCCACGCACCATGGCAAGAGATACACCTGGCATCACCTATCGAGGAGGTTAGGCGTGGAAGCATCGAGTTCATGAAGCGCGTACTCGATATCTGTTACCACGTAGAGGCACTCTACGTAGTCCTACACGTAACTAGCGAACAACCGATCTGCAGAAGGCTTCCACCCAACAGCAATCCGTGCATAGAAGCAGCGATTGGATCCCTAGAAGAGCTATCTAGCTATGCCACGGATAGAGGTATGTTCCTAGCGGTGGAGAACGTTGGAGAGAACTGCTGCGGTAGGATAGATCTCTACTCCGCCATACTATCGCAGTGCAACGCCTACGCATGCCTAGACCCAGCCCACGCCATAGCTATGGATCGCGAACTGCAGAAGAAGCTCGACGAGATAGACTACGCCGACGTGGTTAGGGAGTACGCATCGAGTCTAGGATCCGAGAAAATCGTTGCTATGCATCTACACGGAATCAAGAAGGTAGATAACAGAAGGATAGAGGTTCACTACGAACTCGATGGAGTGAAGATCGATCTGAAGAGAATCATCAAGACTACGAGACCTAGCCTAAGATTCATCGTATTCGAAGTATTCAAAACAACGCGGGGAAACTTCGACGTAGTAATGCTAGAGCCCTACGTAAGAGAGATCCGATCGTGGGCAACTGCGTACGGAGTGTAGTCTAGAAACAACGTATTTCTATTCCTCTACTCTTTGCATAGATCTCGATCTCAGTACCTATGTACGTACCTACGAGGATTGCTCTAACCTCCTTACCTAGAAACATCCTTTTCGCTACCTCGAGCTTCGTCACCAGATCATCGACGTCCTCGTGGTTAGGCTGAATCTTTACCTCGACAACGTATATCGATCTATCGGTCTCCACCAACAGATCCACCTCT
>JAMOOB010000065.1 GCA_027066265.1 Desulfurococcales archaeon | reverse complement strand
AGACGTAGATACTCGGTATCCTCAACCAATCGATGCTTCTCAACCCTAACGCTGTAGCTCCTACCCACGAGCTTCTTCGCGATGATTCTCAGTACCTGCTGTAGTCTTGTAGTTGACGCCATAGCTCTTCAAGCTCCTTAAACCTCTTCTCAATCCTCTTCCTCTGCTCGAGAAGAGCTTTCCCACTCTACAGCATCGGGCTCCGAACCCTCGGGAAGAACCCACCTCGTCTTCCCCGAACCATCTCTATGAATACCGTACTCGATACACTGTACCTTTGTACCTTTTCTCTAGCAGAGCGATCTCCTCATCGATCGTCGCCAACTCGATTCTTAGCCTTGCAATCTCTTCCTCAACAAACTTCGCAAGCATACTCAGAGTCTTCCTAGGAACAGCGATAGTGTTCGCCAACACCTCTCCACACGTAATGCGATCCCCTGCTCGATACATAAATACCGGCTTTCTAATGCTAGCAACACCGATAAACAGTATTCCAAAAGAATACAGAGGTACAGATAATCAGCATCTCTACGGTTAGAGATAAGGATGGAAACGCTGGAGCTATGCGTAGAGCCGTAAGCATGGCTAGGAGCTGTTCTCGATCTATCCAGTGGTTCTGTGATAGACATATTAGCTTCTTCGAAGGAAAAGTACGTGGATAGCTATGGCTAGGATCATCTGTGCGAAGTACGAGAAAGGTGTGTTGAAACCTTTGGAGAAGCTTGATCTTGAAGAGGGTCAGAGGGTTAGGATTATCGTAGTTGAAGAGATTGGTTTGGAGAATCTCTTCGGTATTTTGAGAACCGAAGCTTGTGAGAGAGGTTCGAGAGACGATGAGAAGTTCTACGAATATGTTTCGGAACGAGTTGGTGTTTCTCGATAGCTCAATGATCCTACGGTACCTATCCGGCGATGAATTAGCTAAGCAGATCATTCTAGATAGAAGCATTGCGTTCGCTATCAACGACGTTGTCGTGAACGAGATTGCTTTCGGTGCTATACGAAGAGCTTTTGAGAAAGCGTTCGGAAGATACTTGTTCTTCGAACTTAAGGAGTTGGTAAGGAAACGAGATCCAAAGATATTGATAGGGTACGAACTCGTAGAGAAGTTCTTGACGTGTCTCGAGATGGAGCAGAGATTCGTCTACCTACCCATAACCAAGGAGATGGCATCCGAATCCCTTTCCATAGCACGAAACCACGGATTGCTTCCAAACGATGCTCTGATCGTAGCTACATGCAGATTCTACGGCATTACGACTATAGCTACCTTCGACGAAGACTTCAAGAGAATACCGTGGCTAAGAGTCGTTCCATGAAGTAGATGGGTAGGGTTCGCTAGCTGGCAACGTTCTACGGATGGAGATGCTGGCTATAGCCAATGGTTCTGCTCACTGCGTTCATCTCGTTGTTGTGTAGGGCTCGATCTCTACGAGTAGTGGATGTGGAGAGTCTCTGGTTACGATCGCTGCTACCCCGGTTCCGAGGGTTCTGAGGGTCTCGATCCACATCTCTTTCTCTCTCCTACTGGATCCGAAGAGGTCTGCTATGGTCTCGGCCTGTCTTAGGCTCGGGATCCTGTGGGCTATCACGATCGATGCGTTCTCAACGATCTGCCTAGGCATATCTACGAAGCTGCTGGTCGCTATCACCATCTCTATACCGAACTTGCGGTACTCGAGGAATGCCTCTACAACGATGTTCCTAGAATCGGTGTCTAGAAGGTTATGGGCTTCGTCTACCGCTATCACCAACCTCTTCCTCTCTACCCTAGCTCTCCTAAGCAACGCGTAGAGGAGGGCATGTGCAGCGATCTTCCTTAGGTAGGTAGGCTCTACGCTGGATAGATCGATGACCGTGATTCCGGTGGTAGGTACCTCTAGCCTAGGCTTGGTGGGATCGAAAACGTTTCGGAGAGGTGCTAGGATGGAGAGCCTAGAGATCAGTGCGTCGGCCGACTGTACGTAGTCCTTTCTATCGCTCGATAGCCACGTACTCAACGCGGTGAGGAGTCTATCGATCGTAGGGTTCCCGATCTTGGTAACGATGCTTAGAAGAATCCTTCTCTGCAAAGGCGTTAGCGAACAACTCCACGCTGTTTCGATGTAGTAGCTGAGCCTATCGATGAACTGCTCAACGCTTTCGCTACCCTCCCTCAACGGGATGGAGATATCTACACCAAGCCTAAGCACCTTCGCCGATCCCTGAAGAGCTTCGCTGTGCTCACCAACCCAGTCGATGATCGCTACCGGTAGGTACCTAGAGAGCTCGATGCATAGCCTACGCAACGTCGTAGATTTCCCGCTCCCCGTAGCACCAACGATGATCGTATGCCCCAAGGGGTAAGGTAGCCAAGCCCTTTTCTTCCTACGGAAGAGTGGGTCTAGGAGGTACCCAAGGTAGAGTCCGTGGCTAGGAACATCGACGAGATCTATGGTTAGGGGAGTGGATACGATTCGGCTCCTCACCGGTCTAAGGATCTTCACAATGTTGCTGGGATCGATCTCGGGGCAGCTACGTAGGTACCCCACGATCTTCTCCACATCCAGATCCTCAACGAGCTCAGCATCGGAGGCACCCATAGCCTTAGCAACGCTCTGCACAGTACCGCGATCCTTGCATAGAGCAGCTACCCCAAGACGGTACCTTCCACCGATACGAGAGACGAGGTACAGCAATCCACATCGACGATGGATAGCGATCGAATCGAAATCCATAGCCATGGAGCTGAACCTAAGCAACCAACAGCTTCTCAACTCCATGGAAACCCTCTCGAAACGAACAAGGTTGTCGAACACCATCTCCAGAACATCTATACCGATACCATGAACACCGTAGACATCGCCATCGAGCGAAACCAGGTGTGCAACCACATCCCCTTCACCGAGACGAAGCCTCCAACCACGACAACCCTCGACAACGAGCCTATGAACAGCATCGATACGAAACCACTCCACGAACCCCTCCATATACCTCTCCACAAATAGCGTTCCTAGAGCAACACAGCTACCAAACACGTTGTGGAGATGCGTGCATCGGGATCGAGGTCTACGTACATCGATGTTTGTAGCAACGTAGTTAAGCTCTACGGAACGTTGGTTGTCTGAGGATGTCTAGGGATGTTGTTGGTGTTCGTAGACGAGAGTGGGAAGCCTACTACGAAGGAGATGGATCCCTACGTTGTTGCTGCACTCATCATGCACGACCGGGATTTCCTCGATGTTTCGCTTGCTATCGATCGTATCGTTGAGGATACGGTGGCGAAGGTTCTGGGTCTAGATCCTCGAGAGATAGAGGTGCATGCTCGTAGCATCGTTCAGGGAATGGGTATCTATCGACGAGTACCTCCAGCGATTAGAGCGAAGCTGCTTGCTAAGGTCGTGGACCTCGTTTCGAGTCTCGAAGGAAGGATCTGGCTACTGATCGTGGTGGGTACCAAGGGTAGTACCGCTCTACGCGAGAAGGAAGCTCGTAGACGCGGTGTTCAGATCGTGTACTCTGCTCTGGTAAGGGACATAGCTTCATCTCTTCCACGTTTCGGGAAAGAGAT
>JAMOOB010000064.1 GCA_027066265.1 Desulfurococcales archaeon | reverse complement strand
TCTCATTGAGCGACACTACTGAGTGTTTTTTGAATACTATGGTAGAGTTCTCACGCATCCACGGATAGGGTACATCTACGAGTACGATTCTTCCGCTACAGCTGCTTATGGTAAATACGTGGTTCTTGCGATTGAAGATCATGAGTATGAAGTCTACGAGATCCGGATCTACGTAGCCTATCTCGATATCGTTAAGGAATTGTTTGTAAGCTTCAGCTCTCCATCGCTCCCAAAGGATTCGATCCACGATAGGAATATCTACGCTGGGCTTCCCTAGGTCTTCGGGATGATTGGGACCTCCGGCTCTGATAAGTGATGAGTCCAAGACCAGGATGACCTCACGAAACGCTCTTCAATCGACGTTCAAGCTCTTCTCTGACTATCTGTGCAACGATTTTGCCGTCAACTCTACCTCTCAGCCTCGCCATGACCTTGCCCATGATCGTCGAGAAGGCGCGTTCGCGCTTCTGCGCAATGATGTTGGATAGCTCGTCCATTATTGAGGAAACGATTTCTCTAACTTCATCGAGGCTCATCATCGATCTCTGTATGTATTCTTCGATTTCATTCAATGTACGTAGTTCGCCTCGAACAATCATTTTGAGCAATTCCTTCACTACGTCCTTGCCTAGCGAGTACTTTGCAACGACATTGAACAGTGCATGGAAAGTATCGTCATTGAGTATCGAAATATCGAAGCCCTCCTTCTTGAGCTCGCCAGCTATGGTAGTGAATACGGATGCTACAATCCTTGGGTCCAATCCTCGATGGCGAGCGACTATTTCTTCGAACAGCTTAAGATATTCGCTGTGTAGTAGCTGCAACGCTAGGTCTTTACTAAGACCGTAGTTACGAATTAGCGATTCGAGTTTCTCTTCCGGAGTTGGTGGTACGAGCTTCTCGACTTCGCGAAGAATTGCATCATCTATCTTTATTGGAGGAACGTCTGTTTCCGGATACATTCGAGCGGCTCCGGGCTGTGGACGCATGTACCTAGTAGTACCATCCTCGTTTGCTGCGCGCGTCTCCCTAGGTATGCCCGTTATTGCCATGGCTGCCCGCTGCTTAACGACTTCGAGAGCTCTTCTAGCACGGTGCTCCTCGTCTACGATGAGAACGAATGCATCTAGTGGACCTACGCCAAGCACATTCTTTAGTTTCTCTACGTAATCCTCTGTTATTCCATAGCTTGGCAATTCATCGCTGTGAATAAGACCTTTGACTCCTGCCCACTGCTTAGCATAGTCGGCGAGCTCTGTACCGAACCTTCTATTTGGTTGAAGTTCTACTCCTAGCAATCCATCGAACTTCGGTAGCTTTACTGCGAGAACGCGTGCACCTCTCTTAAGAGCATTCTGAATGAGCTTGCTTTGGCAGTCCTTGAGGACGTCCGTTACGTCAACTATTGGTTGCGACAGAACTTCGTGTTCCGATGCACCTCTGCGCTTAAGTTCTTCGGCTATCATCTTCAGACCTACTAGTCTACGAACCTCGTTCTCTACAACCTTGGGTAGCAACTCTAGTCTCTGAACACCCTTTATCTCGATCTTCGGACTTCCTTCGATGGATAAGTTGATATCCTGACGAATGGTGCCTATGCCTCTCTTGACCTTCCCCGTCAACCTCATTAAGAGCCCTATCCTTTCAGCGACTCTCTTGACTTGCTCGGGCGTCTTCATGTCGGGACCAGTAGATATTTCGATAAGTGGAATACCCATTCTATCCAGCGAGTATATCACTACGTTATCGCGTTCTTCTATTTTGCGTGCTGCATCCTCTTCGAGCGATATCGTAGCTATCCTTACACGACCTTCTTCATCGTCTATGTATCCATCGTAGGCTATTATCGCGGTCCTCTGGAATCCCGTAGTGTTGGAACCATCGATCACTATCTTCCTCATTACGTGAACTTCATCTACGATCTTTGCATTGAGGGCTTTCGCTATTGCTAAAGCAATGATTAAAGCTTCCTTATTGAGTTCGTGTGGAGGCTCTTCGTCCAACTCTACCAAGCAACATGCTGAAGGAGGTGCAAGGTATACGAACGTTCTTCCACGTAGTTGTTCGAACGCTGCAGCAGCATCCACCTCACCTAGCTCACTCTTCGTAGCGCGAAGGTATCGCACAATTCGTGGGGCTGCTTTGAGTTCTTCTTCGCTTACGATTCGCGTAGGACAATTACAGAATAGTTTTGTTTTTGTATCGAGCTGTTGATGTATTTCCAAACCGACTCGAAGACCGATAGTTCGATAATCGATTTCCTTGGGCACCTCGAAGGCGGCTTTCAAAGTTCTATCCACCTCGGATACAGTTCTAGCGTGTGCACGTAATTGATTTCGTTCACGTAGTTGTGAAGCATCATCCTCTTAACTTCGTTGAGATCCCGTGTTTGTGCAAGAACCCACGAGAGCTTTACATATGCAACTTCGGGAAGCATGTCTTCACCCGGTATAACGCCTACTTGAAGAAGCTTACGTCCCGTTGTATAGACATTCATGTTGATCCTACCGAATAGCGTTTGCGTAGTCATCACTACGGCTACGCCGCTTTCGATAGCACGCTTTATGGATGGAATAACGTTTTCAGCGATGTGACCGAGTCCCGTACCCTCTATCACGATGCCATGGAATCCTCGATCGACGAGCATGTCTATGATCTCGGCCTGAAATCCCGGATAGGCTTTGATGAGAGCAACCCTATCATCGAACTTCGGCTTAACTACTAATTCGTCTTTGGAAGCTCTTGGAATGAAGCGTTTGTTTATGATTTCGAACTTCTTAGATATGGGGTCTACCTTCGCTAATGGTAGATCATTTATTGATTGAAAAGCATCTCTCCTACTGCTATGCATTTTGCGAACTTTAACTCCTCGATGCACTAGAGAAAGAGTATCCGATGGAGTGGCATGCATACATACTACGACTTCGCCGAAGGGTGCGTGAACAGCGGTCAGTACAGCGGACAAGAAGTTCAGCGCAGCATCGGTGCTCGGTCTATCACTGCTCCTTTGCGCTCCCACTAAGACTATTGGACACGGGAGTTTCTGTAACGCGAATGCGAGAGCCGCTGCGGTATAGCTCATGGTATCGGTTCCGTGAGCTACAACGAAACCTTTGAATGATTCGTTCGTTATCAACTTGGCAATACGTTCGGCTAGTACTTGCCAGTGATAAGGAGTCATGTTCTCGCTCAGAATATTGAATAGAACCTCCGAGTCGATGTTCGCTACGTCCATGAGTTCGGGTATCAATTCCACTAGATCCTCCGGACTCATGGAAGGTTTGACAGCACCAGTCTCGTACTCTACTTTGCTAGCGATAGTACCTCCAGTACCAATTACCTTGACGTAGGGAAGCTCTGGACGAGGAGCTAGCTTGATGCGCATAGCTTTAGGAGGTGTTCGACATTCGAGAACCTCTATAGATGTGTCTTCACGTACCTCTACTCCGATGTTGTATCCATTGTCTAGCTTTAGTACAACTACGTAGGGAGAGCTAAAGGCGTGTTTAGGCATTAATAGACCTTCAATTATTTCGCGACCTCCAAACCTTGTAATCCTAATCCTGCAACCAACACGAGCACCTTTCGACTCGAGAAGTTCTCGAAGCTTACCTTCATACCCTGGTAAAGGATCTTCCACCGTATGCACCTCGAAGGACATGGTTAAGCACTGTTATCAAACAATTAAAAGAATTCTTTTCGAGGGTATGGAGGTTCAGATCAGCGTTATGCCTTGGCTTTCTTAGGCACCGACGATGGAGGTACAACTGGTGGAGCTGGTAGTCCTGCGGCTTTTCTCTGACGTACGAAGTATTCTCTTCTATTCCTTACTCGAGGCACTAGATTTCTCTTCGGCTTAGGTGGTATCTTGGGAGTTTGATTCCTGACTTTTCCTGCCTTCGTAATCGAACCGTGGGATGGCATTTAGGAACCCCCGTCAAGCCTTGTTCTATCTCGAGCTTAAAAGCTGGTTGTATTCACCCGATGTTTATCAAAGCTATATATTGGAGCAAATAGCGTTTACGTTGTGAGTAAGGTGTCGAGCGATGAGTCAAAAACTGTACATAGTTGATACATTCATGGGGAGCTTTGCAATCGATGAGAGTGGTAACATAGTTGAATACTCTCTCTTCCCCAAGGACTTGGGTAAAATCGTTGAGGAGCTAGTAAATCTAGAGAATGGAGTTCCAACCACAGCATTGAAAGACCTCGCTGAAAAGCTCGCCAGCAAGTTCAGCCCCGAAAATACAGTCGTAATTGTTGAGGATCCCGATATAGGCAAGGTGTTTGCAGAGAAAGGATTCAAGGTTGAGATAGTTCCGGGCGCTAAACCTGTTGTAGAGTTCAGAGACAAGGTTCCTAAGCTAGCACTAGAGCTAAAATTCGTTGAAAGCGAGGATGAGTACAAAGACTTCGTGCATAAACTAAACCTCGAGCTTACTCGTAGAAAGCTACGTAGATATGCACAGAAACGCGACCTGCTAGCGATACAGGCAATTCGAGCAGTTGACGACATAGACAAGACATTGAATCTATTCGCAGCGAGGTTGCGTGAGTGGTACAGCATTCACTTCCCAGAGCTTGACGATATCGTTAGAGAGCACGCTGAGTTCGCGAAGATAGTAGCGTACATTGGTTCTAGGGACAACATGACTGTAGAAGCGTTGACTAAGATAGGGGTTCCGGAAGGACGTGCTAAGAGGATAGCGGACGTAGCCAAGAAGAGCATCGGTGCAGACATTTCGGAGATGGATCTCAAGATGATTCAACGCGTTGCTAACATATGGCTAGATCTGCACGCTCTTAGACACGAACTGACGGAGTACATAGCCCAAGTAATGAAGGAGGTAGCTCCGAACATAACGGCGCTCGTAGGACCTCTACTCGGAGCTAGATTGCTTAGCTTGGCTGGAAGCCTCGAGGAGCTGGCAAAGCTTCCAGCAAGCACGATACAGGTTCTAGGAGCAGAGAAGGCGTTGTTCAGAGCTTTGAGAACTGGTGGTAAACCTCCAAAGCATGGCGTGATATTCCAGTTCCCAGAGATAAGGAGAGCTCCTAGATGGCAGCGAGGTAAGATCGCTCGTGCGCTGGCTACGAAGCTCGCGATTGCTGCTAGGGTCGACTACTTCACTGGTAGATACATAGGCGACGAACTTAGGAAGAGGTTGATGGAGCGAATAGAGGAGATCAAGAGGCTCTATCCAAAGCCTCCAAAGAGAGAAGCTAAAGCTCCTCCGAAGAAGGAGCGTAGACCGAGAAGACGTGGAAAAGGTTAGCATTTCAAAGACCCTTTATAAGCCAGTCAAAAGATCTTCGTAGGGGGTGCAACGATGTCCAATGTTGTGAATGTCTACGAGCATCCGAAGTATCCAAACGTATACGTAGTAGAGCTCGAGGATGGTAGTAGTAGGTTAGCGACCCGAAACCTCGTTCCAGGCAGAAGAGTTTATGGCGAGCACCTCTACAAATGGCAAGGCGTTGAATACAGAGAATGGAATGCATATCGAAGTAAGCTAGCTGCAGCACTCGTCAAGGGACTTCAAGAACTACCAATAAAGCCTGGACAAAGGATACTCTACCTAGGAGCTGGATCGGGTACCACGGTCAGCCATATCTCGGACATTGTAGGGCTCAGCGGTAGAATCTATGCTGTAGAGTTTGCTCCGCGAGTCATGAGAGAGCTTGTCGTTGTTGCTGACGAGAGACCAAACATAATACCGATACTTGGAGATGCTAGACTTCCCAAGAAGTACCGTGCTATTGTAGAGGCAGTCGATGGTATATATGCTGACGTTGCGCAGCCCGAGCAAGCCGGTCTCGTAGCCGATAATGCCGATATGTTCCTGAAGGATGGTGGATGGCTGCTACTCGCTATTAAGGCGCGAAGCATCGATGTTACAGCAGAACCTAGCGAAGTGTATAAGAGAGAGATCGATACCTTGAAGGAGCGAGGATTCGAAATCGTTGACGTTGTACATCTCGAACCTTTCGATAGAGATCATGCAATGGTTTACGCTAGATTCCATAGAAAGAAGTGATGGCGTTACCAAGGCTCAATTCAACACAAGATTTTTAGATTTCCGTTTATTGCATTCTAACCTATGGGTAGAGAACTAAGATGACGGGTAAGGAATTCACTGACTTTTACAATCCAGAACGTGTTGCTAAGATAATGGAGTCCCTAGGTTTTAGGATCACTAAGATAGACTTCCCTGAACATGAGCGTAGCGTGGATTTGATAGCAGATCGCCGCGATGCAAAGCTGTTAGTGAAGGTAACGCCGAGGTTCTCTACACGTAGGAGGGATTGTAGCGAGTTGAAGAGGGTAGCAGAACTGCTCAACACGGATGCCTTGGTTATTACGGATCGCTACAATAGAGATGAGATACCACAGGATGTTGCTTACATACGAGGAAGGATTGGAATGGTATCGTTTGCCACGTTGGTATCCATATTGCGTGGAGGTAAAGTACTAGCATACGAATTCAATGGCGTTCTCTATGTTAAGGTTGATGGAGCGAAACTTCGAGAGCTTAGGGTTAAGCGTGGATTGAGTGTAAATGCATTATCAAAACTTGTGGGGGTTTCGGCCAAGGCTATACATGAATACGAACAAGGTGTAATGGATATGAGAGTAGAAGTAGCAGAGAGATTTGCTGAGATATTCGGTGATGAGTTCGAGGAAGCAATAAAAGGTGTTGACATCTTCAAGTTTAGGATTAGAATGGGAAGTGAGCGTAGAGTTAGTAATTACATCCCTCAAGTACAGAACGGTAGGAGCGTTCTAGTTAAGAAAGCTGCTGAGTACGGGTTTGAGGTCGATGCGTTTGATCATCTACCGTCAGATGTGTTGGTGAGGATCGGAGAGGTACGAGCATTCTTCAGCTTTCTCAGCAAAGGCATAAGTGAACAGCAAGCATTGAAGAAATGTACCGAAAACGTTAAACTTGCCAAAGAGTTTGAAGGTAAAGCAGTGGTAGTTGCTGAAGAAGTTACCAGTGATGTTGCTAAAGAACTTGAGGGGATAGGCGACGTGTTTCGATTCAATCAAATAGATAACGTGCTTAAGGAGTTAGCTCGCGAAGCAAGACGGTGAACCGCGTGATCGTGTGCATTACGGGAAGGCCAGGAGTAGGGAAGTCTACCGCGTTCTTTAAGATCGTTGAAGGACTTCGCAACAATGGCATCAATGTCTTTGGCTTCTATTGTCCGGAAGTTCGTGAGCAAGGTAAAAGAATAGGATTCCGTATAGTAGATCTAGTGACGGGGGACAGCGATTGGCTAGCGATAGTTATGGACAGAGTTTCTACGATAAATATCGTTCCAGGTAGAAGAATTGGTAGGTACATCGTTAACGAGAGATGCGTTCAGATAGCAGAACGAGCATTGAAAGCGCTTCCACCAGAACCACGAGTGCTAGCAATCGATGAAATAGGGCCTATGGAACTCTCGATTCCGAAGCTACGCATGTTAATGCTGAACGCGATTAGTAGAGAGAAGAATGCTTTGCTCGTTATACACAGGAACTTATCTGACAAAGAATTCCTCACATTGTTTAGGGAACGCAACGCAGATGTAGTGGTGCTTAACGAGCATAACCGTAACTACATACCCATGCAGATACTCGAAAAGTTCCTTGAATCTCTCCGAACCTGAAGGGAACGGTATCATGACATGCCCTTCGGGATACATTGTTGTTACCGAGGGACGTGCTAAGATATGTGTTCCAGATCCAAATCTATATCGCCGACCGAACGGCGTCTACGAACCTAGCTGGGCACCAGTTTTCTACAACCCTGTAATGATCGAGAATCGTAATGTTGCAATAGCGTTTCTTAGGGTATGCAATCGTAGGAATAGCGTCGTGCTTGATCCACTCGCTGGAACGGGCGTTAGAAGCGTTAGGATAGCGCTCGAAGTTCCCGAGGTAGAACTTGTGATAGCTAACGATATAGATGCTGAAGCATGTCGGCTAATATCAATAAACGCAGAATTGAACGGTGTCTCGAACAAGATACGTGTACAGAACCTCGATGCCAACGAGCTAATGTTTAAGCTCTGGCGCGAACATGTCCGGGTTGACTACGTCGATATAGATCCCTTTGGAAGTCCCGCTCCCTTCGTACAAGCAGCACTAACCGTAGCTAAGAATAAGGGTTTCGTTGCATTTACTGCTACAGACTTGGCACCTCTGGAAGGTAAGTATCCTCACAAACTACTTAGAAGGTATGGTATCGTAGGTACGAAATTAGATATTTCGAAGCATATCGCATTAAGGAACCTAATCGCGTTTATCGCAAGAATTGGGGGAGTAATTGATAAGAGCATAAGACCTCTACTATCTTACTATTCCAAGCACTACGCAAGGCTATACGTAGAGGTAGATCGAGGAGGAAAGAGCTTTAGTGCTGTTCTAAGTGAATGCCTTGGATATGTAGCTTACTGCGCAAGATGTGGTTATCGAGAACTGATTCCAGGGCTCCTCGTAGAAGAAAGAGTATTACGTTGTAGAGTATGTTGTTCGAGAATGTTATTCGTAGGTCCTACTTGGATATGTGAGACATCGATACATAGCGTTGTGCAAAACGTTGCAATGGAGCTACAGAAGTTAGGCTACGTACACGATAAGAAACTTGTGGAAACACTGGTTTGCGAAGCTAAGTTCTCACGTAGCTTACCCATAAGGGTATCAACCATAGCTAGGCATCTCAAGATGAACATGCCCAAGCTCGAGACTTTAATAAACAGACTTCAAGAAATGGGTTACGAAGCATGTAGAACGTACGTATATCACGATGGATTGATGACGAACGCGCCCTATGAAGCCGTAATTGAAGCATTCAAAGAATGTGCTAGCTCTGTCTAGACGTACGTATCTTCTGAAGAAGGTACTTCGTTAACTTTGGACAATTATGCGGCGATATGTAGCCACCAGCTACACAGTCGTAGAGATCCTTGCACGTAAAGCACGGTATTTCGATAACTGTTGAGAGTTCTATCGGTACGTCTAACTTCTTTAGTTTAGGCATCGAGGGCGTCGATGTTATGACTGCTTGGAGGAAGTACATGGAGCGACCGTTGTTGTCAACAAGCTTGCGTTTCACAAGTCCTTGCTTAACAAGCTTGGACACTATGCGTGCTATCTGTTGAGGTTCTAGATGTCGGAGTTCAGCGAATTCCTTGAGCTTGACTTGGAAAACCCCTCCATGCAATTCAGTCTCTCTACGTATAATCTCGTACACTAAACGTTCCGGTTCGCTAAGAGCTAGATCCGACGTCATTATGGACACCCACGTCGATTCCTAGATTTAGCTCTACGTACTGAAGCTAATAAGCAACAATTTTGAGGTTTAAAGTAAATCGAAAGACTTGTACCTTGTTTGGACTAGATAATCAATGTTTCAAACGAGTACTTCTATGTAGAGTTTATCGATTATATCTCTGTACCTGTTCCTAATCGTAACTTCAGTGACGTTTGCAGCCATAGCTATTTCTTTCTGGGTTCGCTTCTCATTCAATATGATGGAAGCTACGTATACGGCTGCGGCTGCTATTCCGGCGGGATCCTTGCCCTCAGTATAGCCTCTACGCTTCAGCACGTCTATAATCTTCGATGCTACTAGCATTACTCTCGTGCTCAATCCTAGATTCGTAACGATTTTCGATATGAATTGACGTGGATCTAATGGGCGCGAAGCTAAGTTGAGTTTGAAGCTTATGTCGGAGTTAGCGTTCCAATAATCTTCCTCGCTCACTCCCATAACGCTAAGCACTTCCTTGACTCTCCTAGGTATGCCATGAATTTTCAGTGCTTTTACTAGTGCTGCAGCTACGTATGCACTCAATTTGGATTGCTTAGGCTTCATGACAGTGAACAGCTTCTTAAGTATTTGTCCAGCGGTTTCCTTAACTTCGTTTGGAAGACCTAGCATAGCAGCGTACTTATTCATCATCATGAGTGCTTCCACGAGCTTCTTCTCCTCCTTCTTTACGCGTAACTGTCGGTGTAGCTTCCTCATTTTAGAGAACTCTAGCTGGCGTCTACGAGCTCGGAAACCACTCGCACTCAAATCAATGTCTGTTACGAGACCTAGGTCGTGTACCGAGAACGTTATGGAGCTTGCTTGCGTCTTCTGGATCCATTCCTCTGCAGAGAAGACTCTCCACCAAGGTCCAGGATCTATTGCGTGATCCTCAAGAACTTCGCCAGTATCGACGCAAATTATCGAGCCGCTCTTATCGTCGTACACGACATTCGTGCAGGGAGCCTCCATTCTCATCACCTTCTCTTACCACCTTTTCTACGGGCTTTCTTGGGCTGAGATCTTACTCTATAGAATAGAACGGTAGAGGGTTTAGCAACGGATAGTGCGATTGGTGAGGTAGGCTTTACTACTGCGTAAGGTGACTCTATCGGTCCAATGATATCGACAAGAACGCCAACTTTCTCACCGCTGGCGTTCAGAATCTCGACATTGAGCGGTGGAATGTTGTTGGGATCCGAGAGTCGGACGATTATCAGTTTCGAAGGAGTTACGTGTAGTACGGATCCAAGGGTACGCATACGCATGGTTCACGACCTCTATGGAGCACAACCGATATTTGGTATAACCATTTGCCCCTATAAAAGGTGGGAATCTACACAAACCGCGTAAACCTGCATTTAATCGTGTTACGTGATTACGTTGAAAGATTGTTGTTCCTAGCTTTTACGATTCGTACGTAGGGTCTTTATGGTACGACACAAAAGTTTTAGAAGCTCGCTTTTCGAACCATCGAATTCGACTATTAGTCTACCTGAAGAAAGGTACCACGCTCTTGGATAGCGTTTACCTTCCTCGATAGTGCATTTGAGTGATAGAGCTTGGCAAGCCTTAAGAAGTTCGTCGAGCGATACTTTGTCGATGCACAGATCTCTGGGAACTCTTCTACCTAATCTGCGTGGAAGAGAACATTCGAGGTACTGAGGCCAAACAATGTATTGTTTTGTCAATAATTCACTTACCCTCCTTAATCAGTATCGCGTTTATAACGCCGTCTTGACCGGGTCTCGACGTGACCTTAGCTTTGCCGATCTCGGTAAGTATTATCGCTCCTTTGTGGATTATGCCTCTCCTAGCAAGTTCGGGTCTTGATGGGACTTCTAGTACCTGCAGTATTCGAACCTTCTTGCAGGTCTTCGTTTCGGGATCCACAACGTTAGCATACATTGCGTACTTAAGACGTACCTTAATGTTGCCGCCGAATACACGTTCATTCTTTCTAACCTCCTTATCGCTCAACTTGGTATCGGTTGGATAGCTACCCATCTCGTACTTCCTAGGCTTTCTATGAGGTCTTTTTCTACCTCCAGTGATCTTCCTAAGATCGTTACCTTGGTAAACGCCCATGATGAGCCCCTACTACTCACGTTTGCAAAGGGTTAATAAGCTGAAGGTCTACCAAATATCGCTAGAGATTTCAAGGTGGCTACAGTGACAAGAAGATCTCTCCTCGATATCTTTGTTGATGCGCTCTTTAGACTCTACTCTGTGCCTATAGTCCAACGCATTTCTAGACCATTGATAGATGTGTTGTATCGTGCTTATGAGAGATTCCTTTACAATCAAGTAGTTCGGTGCGGTATCATACCTAGACACGTTGCTATAATACCGGATGGTAATAGGAGGTGGGCACGACGAAGAGGATTCGAAGTCTGGAAAGGTCATGAACATGGATACGAGCGTATAAAGCAGGTACTAGAATGGCTTTACGAAATTGGGGTAAAGGTCGTTACAGTGTATGCATTGTCGTACGAAAACTGTATGCGTAGACCTAAAGAAGAGCTAGAGAAACTTTTCGAACTAGCTCGTAAAGGATTACGTGAATTGATTGAAGGAGAAATCGTTGACAGGTACAGAGTAAGAGTGAAGGTGATAGGGAGGCTAGCTCTCGTACCTCCAGATATACGTGAGCTCGCAAAGAAATTAGAGGAAAAGACGCAGCACTACAATGAGAGGTTTCTCAATATAGCGATATGCTATGGTGGTAGGCAAGACATAGTCGATGCTGTCCGGAAGATAGTGCGTGATGTGTTAGAGGGTAGAATGAAGCTTGAAGAGATATCGGAAGAGAGCATAGTTAAAGCACTTAGTACGGGTCACCTTGGAAGCGATGGTGATCCCGATCTCGTGATACGTACCTCGGGCGAGATGAGGATTAGCAACTTTCTACTTTGGCAGATTGCCTATAGCGAGCTATACTTCTGCGATGTTTACTGGCCTGAGTTCAGAAAGATAGACCTTTTGCGTGCCATAAGGTCGTACCAACGACGTGAGCGTCGTTTTGGTCGCTAACCTCTGGTTTTGATGGCTTCAGAGATCGTTGTAAGCATCATTATGGCTAAGGTAACTGTGATCATGTTTGTTATGGCGAAGGGAATTGCACTGCGATCGCCTTGTATAATCGTTGTGAGGTTCTGTATGAGAATGTAGCTCAGCATTATGTCCACGAGGAGGGTTATGTATAGAAGAGCTCTCTCAGGCTTCTTGAGGTAGATGAGCTGGACGATCTTAGCCGTTATGGGTATAGCTATCGCAATTAGTGTGAGGTGCAAGTATTTGCTTACTGCTTGTGCAAGGGCTATTGTAAGGATCTGTTTTGAGCTAACGACATCGCAGTACATGAGGTAGAACGAGGTTGCTATCATTACGGCGACGCAGATATACATAGCAAGCCTTAATGGGTGCAGGGGTAGTGTTCGTAGCTTTACGTGTAATCCGAATCCCCAAACGATCATCATTAACGAGAGCATTATCATTACTGCTATGAGAGCCTCGCGAATGAGGTTGAACAGCGTAAGTATGGAGAGCACCAACAATGCAAAGCCAGGGTATCCTAGCACTAACCTTGCGTAACGTTCTTCGCTAAGTACTTTCCTAGCGATCTTAGTCAGCGTTGTGTACATCGATTGTATTCCACGAGCCTGCTCTACTACAACTACTTCTACTCCTATCACGTTGGTGTACTTGGAGATCGTAGGTAGTGCGCGCTCATCCTCGATGCTATCCAGTACAACTATCGTGTCTCGACCAGAGATGATTTCTTTGAGGTTCTCCAACTGATTTGCTAGCGTTAACAATGCTCTATAATCTGCTGATTGACAACCCGCTACGGCAGCAATCTCAACATCGCGACCAGCACTCTTGAGATCGTTGTATATCTGTAGCGCTCTGAACAAAGCGTTGATGTCAGTATCGCGAGGTTTGCATAGTGCAAACTTTAGAGCTGCTCTAGCCACATTTTCGTAGCCAATAATCGGTGTTTCAATATTGCAAGAACCGAGATCATCGTCTAGATCTACGTAGAGTACTAAAAGCTTCGTCAAGGTTTATGTTCCTCGTCGATCAGAGCTAGGTACAGTTCTTCGAGTGTTAATCTGCCACCACTCTTAAGCTTCTCCACAGCACGTGCTTTCTTCTCTTCGAGGATCCTCCTCAAGGCTTCCTCTTCGCGTTCACGTGCATAGGATCTGAGTTTGGATAGAAGTTCACGTATCTTGCTTCGAACTTCAGCTATCTTCGCATTGATTTGCTGTAATTCGTTCTTTAATCTATCTCTATCCTCCTTCAATTTGTTCAATTCATTAACTTCTTGATCGATGCGTTGCTTTATCTCATCTCTACGCTTCTTCAGCTCAATGAGATCGTTTACAGCATCGTTGAGCTCCTTAGAAAGCTCATCGAGCTCCGCCCTGAGTTTAGCTATGTGATCCTGAAGATCTCGGTAGCTACCTTCCAATCGCTGAGACTGGATGAGGCCTCGAAGGAGTTTCTCTAGGAACGATATTCTATGCACTATTTCTCGCTCTTCTTCTTCGCTAATGTTTGGAGTTGTGATTAGTCGCCATTCTAGCTCCTCGATTTGTTTACGTATTTCGTCGGGATTCAGTGGTGCACGCGGGATGTTGCGCAATTGCGAGGCTACAATCCTCAACTCCTTTACGTAGCTCCTCAGCTCTTCCCTAAGCGCAGCGCGTTGTTGCTTTAGACTATCGATGCGGGATCTGCATGAATCGATCTGTTTCCTGACCTCGTCTAGAGCCGATCGAAGGTTCTTTATACGGTTTCTACACTCGTCTATCTTAGCACGCACTTCGTTAAGCATTGCTCGAATCTCTTCCCTTCGAATGAGTAGCTCTCTAAGCTCTTCGCGTAGTTTTGCAATCTCTTGCTGTATCTCCAGCTCGTTCACAAGGGATGCACCTCGCAAATCTCTATAAAGCTTCGTTAGGTTCCTCGGTTAAGTAGTCTTCGCCTCCAGCTAAGATGCGCTGAATTGCTGCGTACAACTCATCAAGTCCATACCCTGTAATCGCTGATACTGGAAGTAGTTCGCGTACCATGGGCTTGATGAGGGCCTCGACTATCAGAGGCACATCGATTGTGCTGTACAACCGCTTGAATTCGGGTTCGAGCTCGCTTAGCATGAGTTCGGGATCCTCTATCCATTCACGTAGTTTGTTTAGGTCGGCATCGCTTAGAACATCCGCTTTGCTTAGAATTGTGAGCTGAGGCAGTCCATGGCTCATAGCGGTGGCGGTGGCTAGGAATAGCAGCGATGCCAGTGCTGATGGTCGGGAAGCGAGGTACGAATCTATGAGGAAGAGTGCTAGTGCACGACATCCTTCGCTTAAGCGTGAAACCACGATGCGCCCAGCTATACGGAAAGCAAAGATTTCTAGTTGGCCCGGTGTATCTACCACGACGTAGTTGGGTTTCATCTCCTCTACTTGCTTCCTAATGTCGTCGAGATAGTTGGTAAGCAGATCTACAGACATTATCAACGCACCGTTAGGACCCAGATTGTACTTCTTCATGACGTCGTATGCAGTAACGAACTCGCGGACATCAACATCCGGATTGTAGGGCAGCCAATCAGCAGCCGGATCAAGGTTGACTACCGCGACGTCCATGCCGTGGTTCTGAAGCCACTCGCTCAACGCACCCGTGAGATACGTCTTGCCAGAACCGGCGGGCCCCATCACGAATATCACGTACATGCAACCACCATGTACTCCATCGCTTACAGCACTACCTCCTCTATAGGTACTTTGACTATACGTTTAGCTACGTTTCGTAGAACTTGGGTCCCGCAGTAATCGCAATACGCTCCCTTAAGTCTGGACTTCGCGACAACGCCACTTCTTCGAAGAACCACGTACATACGGCACTTAGGACATTGCACGGATGCTAGGTCTGTTGATGGTGCTAGCGGAACATATACGTGGATATACGTCTTGCGCACTTTATCGATGATCGAAGCTAGACGAAGTATGTTGACGTCCTTAACCAAAACAATGTTCAGGGGATGGCGAAGAAGATTGCGAGTTGCAAGCCCGTGAATCATCGTATTCGCAGTATTGAAATCGTGAACGAGTAGAACGTATTCAATGTTCGAAGTTCTATCCTCGAGCAGTTTCAGCGAATGCGCTAAGACCTCTAAATCGTGTTCATCTACGAGTTCGAGAAGCGCTATATCTAAGGGATTCAGTATGTTAAGATCTTCCTTCTCAGCAAGAAGCGCACGAATCTTTATGCAGAGCCTTGCATTGCATCTCCTTAAAGTACTGATTAGATCTTGGACCCTTGGTTCGAGAAGAGGATCTGCACCATGAAGAACCACGACGTCGGGATTAGATCTATGCAATATGGACTGAATCCTTTCGGATAGTACACCGAGATCGAGTATCTTCGCTACTCGTCGATCGAGATTCGCACTCCACGGACATTCTGTGCATTGCGAAGGACATTCGACGAAGTTTATCGTGAGAGCTATTCCACCGACGTAGTTTAGGGATAGCGGTACTCTATCCACGTTTTGAAGCACTACAGAAGCCGGAGCTGGCATCATCGTACCCATCGTGAAACTTAATAGCTCTAGGTAAACTGCCTTGCGCTGGGAAGCGAGATGAGTATTGTGCTCCTTAGCGGTGTTCCTAAAGATCTCGCAGATACATTGAGTAAGAGATTCGAGGTTGTAAACATCGTACGCAAGATCTTCCCGGATGGAGAGCAATACCTAAGGATCGTAAGCGATGTCAAAGATCGGTCAGTCACTGTAATACAGTCGCTGTACCCCGATCAGGATAGGAAGCTTGTTGAACTATACCTTGCATTGGAAGCTCTGAAGGGCGCGGGCGTAAAGGACTTGACAGTCGTGTTGCTATATGTTGCGTATGCAAGGCAAGATAAGCGATTCCTTCCCGGCGAACCAATCAGTATAAAGGCTCTGCTTGATCCGATGCGCTTCTACGGAGTCAAGAAGCTGGTGGTTATCGATATTCATGCACCGCATATCCTTGAAGAGCTAGGGCTTACCTACGTTAACATAGTTCCTCACTCCTACCTTGTAAAGAAATCGGGTATCGAGTTAGACTACGTGTTGGCACCCGACAAAGGTGCTTTGCATAGAGCTGAAATTATATCGAAAGAACTCGGAGTTCCTTACGCAAACCTAGAGAAGTTCCGCGATCGTATAACGGGCGAGATAAGGATAGAAGAAAAAGAGCTTCCCGTTAAGGGTATGCGTGTGGCTATAGTCGACGATATCGTTAGTACGGGAGGTACATTGGCGAAAGCTGTCGAAGCACTATATCGCTACGAAGCATCCAAAGTGTATGCAGTCGTTAGCCACGCACTGATGGTTGGATCAGCAATCGAGAAGCTCGAGCGAAGTGGTTTAGAGATGCTTGTAACGTGTAACACTATCGAACATCGCGAGGAACTCCGTTCGCTTAGATGGTTTAAACGCATTGATATCTCTGAGCTACTGATCTCCGAGCTTGTTAAGGAATAGAGATGATGTTCGTTCTCAGACTCGCAAATGACTACCCTTCCTTAGCGAAGGCTGAACTTCGTGCAGTTCTCGAAGCAGAACTTGGGTATAGCACGAATTTCATACAGCTGGGAGAATTCGTTGTGCTAGATCTTTGTAGAGAGTATGTTGAGAGAATTGTACATAGATTGGCTTTACTCAAAGAGTTTGGGCAGCTCATATCGTTGCTCAACGAGGATGTAGATGGCGTTGTATCCGTACTTAAAGATGTGAATGCGCGATTCGATGTTGAAAGAGTTCGTGGATTCGGTTCGAAAGCAGCTCATAAACTCTACGAGATACTGGTTTCGCGAAGCAATGCTCGTAGCAATAAGAAGGTGAAGGTAGTTCTAGTGGATGGAATCGTATTGATTTATGAGTATATACCTAGGAAGAGGATGGCTGTTTTTGGTACGAGAGAACCTCATCGAAGACCTATATACAGACCTGGAGCCATGAAAGCCGAACTCGCTCGTGTATTCGTAAATCTTTCAAGAGTTCGAAGAGGAGAAGTACTTATGGATCCGTTCTGTGGTGTTGGGGGGTTCGCTATCGAAGCGTGTACGATGGGAATCTCTACGATATGTATAGACGTGGATAAAAGAATGGTTGAGGGATGCAAAGAGAACGTAGAATTCTACGAATGCAAAGGGCTTGTTGAAGTAATTCAAAGCGATTCCTCTAGGAGAATTATGAAATCGTTTAGCGTGGATGCTATAGCTAGCGATCCGCCCTACGGTCGTCAAAGTGTATCCCGCGGTATGTCGTTAACAGAGCTTTACGAAAGATTCGTGAGCTGGATACCGGAAGTGCTTAGGAGCGGTAGATACGCAGCGTTTGCAGTTCCTAAAGATATCGATGGCTATGTCAAGGACCGAATTCGTGAGCATGGAATGGTGATCGTCGAGAGACTACTGAATAGAGTTCACGGAGGTTTAACACGTATCGTATACGTGGTGAAGGTTCCTTGATGAAGCCAGCAATCGTATTTCTAGGTACGGGAGCTGCTGTACCAACGATACACAGATTCACATCGTCGATACTGATCGCGGGATTGAGTAGCTACGTTCTTCTAGATGCAGGGGAAGGTGTGCAGATAAGGTTGCAACAAGTTGGTGTGGATGTATCGAGGATCGAAGTCGTAGCCATAACGCATTTGCACGGAGATCACTTCCTAGGGTTGTATCCATTGATTCAAACGTATGTATTGAGGAACGTGAGTCAGAAACTCAACAAGAAGCTAACG
>JAMOOB010000063.1 GCA_027066265.1 Desulfurococcales archaeon | reverse complement strand
CTCAGCGAAGGAGTTGAGCTCGAGCAGCTCGTGGATTCGTGGTTCGGTACCCATGGAATCGGTGAGAAGGGTGGTTTCGTATCGATACTTACCAAGGGTCTCGTTAATCGCGAAGATCTGGTGTACCTAGCAACGCTTCTAGCCTTAGCGCCGTGGATCCATAGAGATCTCTACGCTTAGCTTCTCGAGCATCGCCAAGTTTTATACCTTGGATAGCTTGCTGTGGTCTAGAGCTTGGTAGGGGATTGCAATGCGTTTGAGCAACATCGTTAACGAGGTGTGCGCTCCTCAACGCGGTGTTAGACCGGGTTTCGATGGGAGGCACGTGTTGAAGGCTCTGCTACTGATCTACGAACGGGAACCCATCGGTAGGATAACCCTATCGAAGCTGCTTGGCATCGGCGAGACCTCGGTACGTACCCTGATCCGAAGGTTTCGAGCTCTGGGGTTGGTGGAGGTGGATGCTGTTGGTGGTTGCTTCCTTACGGAGCGTGGAAAGATATTGGCTGAGAAGTTTCGTAGGTACGTACGGAGGATCGAAGACGTTAGCGCGTTGATGGGGGACGACCTTAGGCTCGATAGCGTTGCTCTCGCAGCTCTCGTAGATAGTCGTCTCGTAGACTCGTTCCACCCCATGACGATCCGCGATACCTTCGTTAGGAACGGTGCATCTGCATGCATAGTGGCTAGGTATAGAGGTGGAAAGCTCGTTCTTCCACCCGAAGACGTGGGTGAGGAACGGTTTCCATCTCTATCCCGTCTACGCGAAGCTCTGGGGATCGAGGAGGGTACGGGGCTGGTCGTGGTCTACGCACCTACCTACGACGGTGCAGAGAAAGCTACTTACCTAGGGCTAGCGATGCTGGTGGACGCGCTCGAGTACTAGCGATGATGAGGAGTCCGGGTTCGGAACCGTGACGAGTTCTGGACTTCGCTGAGCTTCAGCGTAGCCAACCAAGTACCACGTTCATAGCTCTAGAGACATATTTTCAATCTCGATGAATTGAGACTTTATGTTGGTGGTCTCGTTGTGGGTACCCGACTTTTAGCGTGCTGTAGTGCATTAGAAAGCTGTATGCTGGTACGAGGTCTCGATCAGCTTCGAAACCGCATCTAGGACATCTATAGATCCTCGACCTCTTCGTTTTTCTAACAACCTTCATTTTCTCGTTACAGAAGGGGCATACTGTTGAAGCTAGCCTACACTCTATGTACGGAACACCATACCATAGCACCTTGACTCGAAGAATCTTCGTTAATCTGAGAAGCGTTTGCTGAAGAGCACTACCTTTTAAAGACTCGGGATCTGGCTTATCAACGACTATCAATGGCTGTGCTCCGTATCTCTTTGCGAGTCTCCTAGTTCTACAAACGATCTCGTTCGTGGTCTTGGCAACGAAGTCTCTGTTTATTGCTGAGATCTTTTTAAGACATTGACTAACAAGCTTGTTGTAAAGAAGCTTCTTTCTGTAATCGAGAGCACCGATGTTTCTAAGCCTATCCCTAAGCCTTTGAATATACGATACGTAGCTCCATAGCTTCGAGAGGTTCCTTCTACGATACTTCTTGAACCTGATAACCCTGCATACACCTCTATCAATATCAATGAACATCCATGTACATACAACACCATAGCGAGAGTTAATATCCACAACTGCAATAACGTACTTACCGCATGGAAGTGGTAGCTCGATATCGGGAACCTCAACAGATTTGGAGAAATGAAGATGTATTTCGAGGACATCATCTCGAAGAACTAGAGTTGCCATCTTCCTAGGGTTCTCAACAAGGATCTTCTTGATCCATTCAACCGTTTTCTTCCTTAGTAGTAGCCTTATCGATGTACCTCGATTCAATCCGTAAACCCATATCTCGCTTCTATCGAGGTTCAGAACGACACAGTTATTCATCTTGGGATAGATCACCACACCTACACGTGGATTCAAGTCGAGCAACGTTTTCCTAGGTCTCGGAATCTCATCGATGTTCTTGAAGAGGTACCTCTGAGACCTTTCGTTAAATATACAGTCCCTGAAATAGCTGTGTAGTTGCTGTGCTTTAGCAACAACATTTGGATCTGGCTCAATACCCAGCTTCTTACACCAGTAGAGATGCGTTGCTATAGCTCGAAACAGCTTGAAGGTTTCTACGATTTGATTCGTATCGTATCCCAACTTCGCTACGAAGCCAAGCGGGTAGCGGAGAACAGCAGTTCTAGTAACCTCGACCCTCATGCTACTCGACCTTTGTGTACACGATCGCTAGCTTACCATCGATCTCCCTAAGCTCACACTTCAACAGAGATCCCTTGGAAAGACCTAGCCTCTCAACGAATTCCTTGGGTACAGCAATGTAGTAGACCTCGACACCCCTAGCCTTCTTCACCTGTAGACGGTATACGTATGCTACCACAGTCTTCACCAGTTATGTGAAGCCAGAACAAGACTTATAAAGCTTTGTACAGATATCATCACCGGTTCCGCTTCGCCGAGCCTAGCAGGCAATGAGGCGAAGCGGTCGGGAGACCTCCCCGAACTGAGCCGTGATGCCGGATAGATGCGGGCTCCGATCACAGATGAGGAAAGCCCGTAGGGGATGAAGCTACCATAAAGCCCAGAGGTCTAGACAGCTGCATCCAGCTACGTCGAGCAGTCCTTCTCCGAAGACCTTCCTCCCAACCTCTTTGGCTAGCGAACCGCTGCAGTGTATCGGAGCGATCCTCTCTACCCCAAGCTTCCTAAGCTCTTCGAAGAGTTCCTCGATCCAGCGCTCCGACGATGTGAAGAGATGCATTCCCCCGATCACGATCTTGACGGGTTTCGCTAGGTACCTCCGAGCCTCCTCGACCATGGATAGTATCGATGGATGGCTGCAGCCCACGATCATGGCTAGGTAGCTACCTAGGTCGAGGACTAGGAACTGTTCGCATATGGGTTCGGGGAAGGGTTTCGATACGTAGATTCCTCTACGGATCTCCATCCAATCGCTGACGAACTGTATCGCGAAGCCTTTCGATTCGAGGAACCTAGCTACGCGTCTAGGTACGCAGCTAGGTAGGTACACCGCAACCTTGGTAGGGTCGGGTAGAGCCGTCAACCCGTTCACGTGATCTCCGTGACCGTGGCTAACCACTACCGTGGTAACCCTAGCGAGATCTATGCCCGCAACCACGGCGTTCCTAGCCAAGGCATCGGGGCTCGGACCACCATCGAAGAGCAGTACCTCGTTCCCTAGATCCAGAGCTATGGATAGACCCCACGCTGGTACGCAGCTAGGGTTCGAAACCTCGTTGTCCACCAACACAACGAGCTTCAAACGTTGTCACCGAGCAGATCTGTTACGTAGCTAGCCATAGAAGAAGTTTCTCCTCTCGACACTATCGAACAGACACTGTCTCAAGTAGTGTTTATTAGCTCTGAGTGAATGATCTACGAGGTGACGCAATGTCTAGGAAATCGATTCTGCTTACGGTGCTCGCATCAATGATCGGAACCCTTTCCATGGTTACCGTAGGAGCTGATCAGGGACGAACTATCGTTGTAGAGAGCGGTGACGAGAACTACT
>JAMOOB010000062.1 GCA_027066265.1 Desulfurococcales archaeon | reverse complement strand
GTGCAGCGTGAAGGGTAGGAGGAGTAGTAGGGATATCGATGCGCGTAGCCACATGTAGCTAAAGCTATCCAGAACCTCGGTAGCGATCTTGATGGCGGTGAACGACGATCCCCATAGGAACGATGCTGTCAACAGCAGACCCGTTCCTAGAGCTCTACGGCTGCGCTCCATGGTTGGAAGCCGAAGGTGGCTCGCCGATCCGTAGATATAAGTCCTAGCCTAGACCTAGCGTAGGGCTAGGAATGGTTACAGCAACGTTCCTAGGTACTGGCGGTGCTGGTTCCAAACCGTATAGGAAGGGTATGTGTATAGCGTTGGAGTGGTCTGGAGGTAGTGTACTCCTAGACATCGGGGAAGGTTGCGGAGCTTCCATGGAGATGATGGGCGTGGATCTATCGCGTTTCGACGCGGTGTTCGTTAGCCATAGACACCACGATCACTTCGCCGGACTATTCGATGCAGTTGTTCGAAGCCCACAACTAGAGGAGCTCAAGCTGATCCTACACCCATCTACGGCACGCGACATCGAACCCATCCTACCCTACAGCATCACTAGGAAGCTACGCGATCGCTGTAGAATCGTAGCGGTTACACAGATCGAGCTAGGAAACGCTAGGATGGAGCTCTTCGAAGCCAAGCACCCCGTACCAGCAGCGTCGATAATCATCGAGGTCGAAGATCGTAGGATACTCTACACGGGCGATACGGCTCTAACCAACGAGCTTGTGAAACACATCGCTACCGTCGATGCTGCTATCGTTGAGTGTGCCCTCCCTAGAGGGGAACGTATGCTCGCCGAAACCCTTGGCCATCTAACGGTCGAGGATCTAGAGTATCTGAGGAGCTTGATGGATCGGAGAGCCCTGATGATCGTTGTACACACCACTAAGAGATCGGAGTACGAAGTGATGGTTTTTGCTAAGAGGTTCCGCAACGTGTTGGTACCCAGCGATCTTACTGCAATGAGCATCTAGCGAAGTTCTCTCAACGCCGGTGCCCCACAGCTTATAAGCTCTCGTTGTAGGATCGTGAGGGGTGCACATATCCTTGCTGAAGAAGGTGCTGCCATTCCTAGCGATACTCATAGTGATACCCACGCTAGCAGCGATCGTGGTACTCTACCACGCCAGCAGATTCATTCCGATGGAAGCTTACACGTGGTCCACGCTATACCTAGGAGGAGCGATCGTCTCGGCGATCTCGAGCTTAGTAACCATACCCTTCGCTATCTGGGTCCTCATCATGCAGGGTAGGTACGGATCTATAGTCGTTAGGCTCTTCTTCAACAAGATCGTGAACCTGTTCATAATCATGCTGCTCTCAATCGTTGTGACGGGGGTCTCCATGATATTCGCCTTCGATAGCTCTAGGTACGTAACCGCCTACGCAATACTATTCATCGAGTCAGCCGTGTTCGTACCGCTGATAGGAGCTTACGTGCTTAGGCTCATGACTCTGAGACCCTCGGAAATCGTAGACATAGTCATCAAGGGTGCCACGAGGATCGATGAAGCCATCGCTGCGCTCTTCAAGTTAGCGCACGTATATGCAGCTGAAGGCATCGAGCCGGAGGCAGTAACGCTTGCACTTCAACGAGCACTCAACCAGCTTAGGAAACCTCGAGTAAAGGAACGTACACCGCCTACTCCAGCTACCTGGCACGAACTGCGAGGATTCCTAAGCACATTGATAAAGAAGGATGTTCCGCTACCCAGTCGTAAGCTCTTGAGCGCAGTGCTTCGAGAATACCTAGCTTGGCTAATAATGCATAGAAAGGATCGTGCAGCCGCCATGCTGATGAGGTACTACAGGAGGGTAGCGATGAAGTACCTAGAAACGCGATTACCTTCGGAAGTCGTTCAGGACTACCTAGTGGAAGCACTGATAGAGCCAATCGAACGTGCTGCAACATCGATGGATCTAAGGAACTACGCGTACGAACAGCTACACACGTTCCTACGGCACCTACGAGCAATGGCGATAAGAGGCGAGGTTACGCGAAGAGAGCTCTGCCACTCCGTAGATATCCTCGACGAGAAGCTTAGAGGTCGAGCACCGTGCGAAGGACTCGAGATAGTTAGGAACTACATCGCTAGGATTAGGAGGGAGTTCCGATGCAGAGCCGTAGCGATTCGAAGAGAGATGAAGAGCGCTGAGAACATTCCTAGAACGAGCACGGCTACGCAATCCATGCAGAGCCTTGCCGAGAGAATAGATGTTCGTAGAGAGGGAGAGACCTCGATAGTGAACGAACGTAGCGGTTCCGAAGAACGTGGTTCTCCACAGCAGCAATACACGAATACCTCGGCGGATACGCAACGAGCGTAGGCTTCCTAAGGCTATGGATCGCAGCGCCGAACGAAGGAGGAGGCTCTACGTATTCGTAGCTACGAACTTGAGAACCTCTTCGAGCTCGTTTTCGTCTAGGATCTGGAACCAGTCTATCGAAGGACCTAGGTACCTCGGCTCTTCACCGAAGACTATCGATAGAACCTCGTTCACAACATCGTCGACGCTCTTACCCGTAGCATCGATCTCCACAACCATCTCCTCACCATGCTCTTCAACAGCGTTCCTCGTCGAGATCCCTAGCAGTTCTGCTTCAACGTTCTCCGCAACCTTTCTAGAACTCCATCCCCGAGCTCTGAGCCTATCTATGAGCTTCCTAGGGTTGTACCTCAACACAACGATTAGCTCCAGAACATCTCGCGGCGCGATCTCGGCGTAGTGGCTAACCAGTACGTAGGGTCCGTGAAGACGGTAGTACTCCGCTACGAAGTTCCTAACCCTATCCTCGTCTATGACGTAGCTCTGCCTTTCTTCATCGAATTCCGTGTAGAGCTTCTTCTCTATAACTACCTGCGAGAGCTCGATCATGGGAACTCCAAGAACTTCGCTGAGCTTCTTCCCAACGGAGGACTTGCCAACGCCGGGAGTACCCGAGATAGCTAGGATCTTCATAGATGCTCAGCCTCCGCCGTAAACACATCACCGAATCAAACTGCCAGCCTGTTCATCATCGCGTAGCCAAGCTATAAGTACTTGTAGAGGGTTTATCTCGGTAGTGCGTGGTGGTAGATATGCTTCGAACCGTAGCTTCGTTGATGATGCTACTAACGTTGCTCAACACAGCGATTCTCTTCGTCCATGCCAACGATGCGAACCGTAGCGATTACGTTGAGGGGATAGTGGTGTTGACACCTCTAAGTAGAGATCTTAGCATAGTTACGGCTCGTATAGGTGGATGCATCGCTCTATACAAACAAGTCCTCGCTCTAGGGCTCAGCAACGGTACCACGATAATCCTAACGATTTGGATTCGCTACGGATGCGAACGCAACGATATAGTTGTTCGAAGCATCGAGAAAGTTCCTTACTTCCGCAACACCTACAACGTTACGGTAGACGTTCTTCGCGAAGAACCATACGAAGTACCGATAATGCTGCGTGCTAAGAACATCGATGTATCGTACATAGAGAACGGTTCGCGTTACGTGGTTGAGATCCGTATAGAGAACGTATCGCTGTCCGTCGATACCGAAGACTACGTGGTGTACGTACTCAACGAATC
>JAMOOB010000061.1 GCA_027066265.1 Desulfurococcales archaeon | reverse complement strand
GAGATAGGGAAACCCACACGCATAGCTGAACGCATCGATGCAGCATTCATACCATTCCCTAATTATGCACCTAAGATGCTGTATATAGCAAGTAATACATCCAAGGTTTTGACTGTTAAGGGATACGAAGACTTCTATACCGTGGAATTGCTTGTTAAGTGTTGCAATACCGATCTATTTGTATGTAAGACTGGTACTCGTACTGGAACAACATGCGGAAAAGTGATTGACACCTTGCTAAACACACCTTGGCTAGATTACGTTCTTGTAGTTAACATTACATGTCGGGTCGGCGATAGCGGTTCGCCAGTATATGATGTGGATACTGGGGAAGGTGATTATGATGGAGATTACCAAGCTGTGCTACTAGGATATTTGGTTGCAAAGCTACCATACCCACCAGAGGAACCACGAACACCTATGCCCTACGTGATATCTGTTACCGGCGTAATTGATGAACTAGGAGTACATCCATGTACTTCCTTCTGGTGGTGTCCATGACCTCGAGGTACGTGTATCGCAACGTACTGTACTTATCAATCGTATGCCTACTCCTACTAACATCAATCACGGTTATGGCTATGCAGGATTCCAGCTCCGTCGATATACGTGTTGTACACAAGTACAAAGGATTCACGGTATTCGAAATCGGTAAACTCGTAGTGGTTCAAGTCGATGTATCGAAGTATGTTAGAAACAACTTCATTGCACGTCTAGGAAGGTTTACGTTCGTGAACGGATCTTCGTGGTACTACGACGTGTTGTTCGCTTACTACAAGCTGATAGCCGATTACGACGCCGAGGGTGGGATCCTCGTAATCTCTCCATTAGGAAGCGTTGGAAGCAAAGGAGAGAAACTCCACGGCAAGTTCGCGAAGCTGTTCAACGAGCTCATCGATCTTGGAATTCGTATAAATGCAGCGAAAGTTGTTCCCAAACGAAGTTCCGATGGGACGCATTACGTCATTATGGTGCTTGCATACAACGACTCTAAGCTTGTTCAGTCTCGGGAAGGAATCCTCTATCTAGCGAAGAAGCTGGATCCATTGCTTAGGGAATACGATATCGAGAGACTCCTCATCGTCGTACTACCTTATCCCAGCAGCGTTGACGTTATGAAGTGCTTCGATGCCCAAAAGAAACTGTTTAGATACCTAGACGAGAATGCTATGGATGCGTTCGTGTTAAACAACATTGGTTACGTAGCTCTCTCGTTCGAGCCATTAGTGAATGCTCTCCGCATTAGTTTCAGCACGGTATACATGAAGCGAGTCGGCATGGATGCGAAAGGCGTTGTAAAGGTGTTGGGACGGATATACGATTACCTAGGCGTGATCAACAATACATGCATGGTACTACTGATGTTCGGAGACTTCGATCCGTGGTCGATAGACTACAACGAAGCAACCCTTATCCTCAGAATTCCTATGTCGGAATACATGAAGACCACGAAATTGAGTAACAACGATGTTCCTACCGACAACGATATACAGCTTGCTACTGCTATGGGAATAGCGCTACTCGTAAGCATACCCATTGCATTATTCGTAGTGGCTGTGAAACGGTTCTCTAAATAGCTTTCTACTCAAACAATCTTTTTCTGAAGTAATGCATTGCGTATATCGCTGCAAGCGGGTTGTGGCCCGTAACCCTATCCTTGACCGCTAGGTAGGTTACGGGAGCTCGCGAGAACATGGTGAAGAGCGTATCGTGACCTACGCAGAGCCCTAGAACGATGTTTAGCTCGGTACCAACTTCGTTGAGTATCAATGCCTGTGCAACCGGGTTACAGATCGCTTCGAAGGTTCCGGGTACGAGTTTCTGTTCCTCGCTTAACCCAAGCTCTGTCTTGTCTATCGAACCACACTTACAGCATACCGAATAGACTTCGAATCCCTGAGACTCGAGATACTCAACGACCTTACGAGCTTCTTCGCTTAGACCTATGCAGAACGCCAAACCGAGCCTCTTCAACCCCAACCTCTTTGCGAACTCCACGATCTCTCTAAGCCTTGGCCACACACCGTAGCCTTCCTTCTCAACGATGCTCGCGATCCTAGCGATTCTAGCAACGAACTCGTTGCTACGATAGATCTCGCGAACCTTCTCGAAGATATGTGGATAGAGATTAGCTGGGCAGAAGCTTGGTCTAGGCGCATCTGGATTCCTATAACAAGGTTTCGTAACACACTTAGCACAGTTAGGTCCACGAACACGTTCCAAGGCTCTGCTCCCTCTCCCTAGGTATGTACCGATCGTAGAGAAACTTCGCGGCACCATACCTTCGTATCGAGCCTCGATCAACCGTTATAGATCTGGATACGTTACCGAATCACTAGGTGGTGTTTTGAAGAGGATTGGAAGGCTGTACCGTCTCGATAAACCTGTGATCGTGGAGAAAAGGATTGGAAGACTCTATCCCTATCGATTGGCGGTGTCTATCCATGGCTATAAGGGTGAGGATAAAGATAAGGAGTAGATTCGATCCATCGAAGGAGGTTTCGACGATAGCTCTCGTCAACAGCGGTTTCGAAGCTGATACCCCTCAGATCCTTGTACCCACGAAGCTGGCGAGAGAACTCGATCTCTATGCACGCATCTTCGAGGCTAGGATCGAGAGCTACGGAACGGTTGCAGGACCCGTAAGGATGTACGTACTACCATCCTCAACGATCGTGTGGATCGATGAACCTGATGCTCAGAGCCCTCGAATTACTTGCGATACTTTGATCTCGGATACCGAGTACGAGGTACTGATAAGCGATTACCTCGCTGGTGAGCTAGGAATCGTAGCCGAAGACTTTAGACACGGATTCTGGAGACTTAAGACGGATCCACCGGATAGAATTAGGAAGAGTTATCCTCCGCAGAGATGGATCTAGCACTCCGCATCTACGAGCTCGAGGTATCGTGATGATACGGTCGGTCTCTGAACGATGATGATTCTCGCCATAGCTGACACCAATGCTCTGGATTGTTCTCGATACCTACCCTATCGAGATCGAGCAGAATCTTAGCCAGGTCCATTACCCGGAATAGCGATTCATCGAGTATGCATCTAGGAAGTGCTAGGGACGAAGCATCGTTTGCACCGTGACGATCATAACGGAGGTTCGACGAAGGCTATGCATCGCAACACTTTCTTGCACAAGGCTTATAGGTACGTATTACGGTGGCTACGGTGTCCGTCGTCATATCTATTCGTATTCCAAGAGAGCTTAAAGAGAAGCTCGATAGGCTAAACATCAACATTAGCGAAACCGTTAGGAAACTTCTTGAGGAATACGTTAGAGAGATCGAAGTTAGAGAACTCGAGGAGAAGCTTAAGGATCTTAGGACACGTTTAGCGGGCAAGGTAGATCCCGTTACCATAGCTGAGCTCGTACGGTGTGATAGGGATCGTAGATGAAGTACTTGCTAGATGCTTCGACGTTCATCCCATTGCTGTTCGACTTCGGTGAGAAGCTTCTCGACATAGCTACGAGAGTCACGCTCTACGTGACTGATCTAACGGTTTACGAAGCTGGCAACGCGTTGTGGAAACTAGTGACATTGCTTAAAACGATGTCTATGGAGG
>JAMOOB010000060.1 GCA_027066265.1 Desulfurococcales archaeon | reverse complement strand
AATCGAAAACCGCATCTAGGGCACTTAAGCATGGGGATCCCTCGATGAGTATCGAGAGGAACGATATAAGCATTGGACGAGGTGAGAAGGTCAGCAGAGGGCGATGTCATCACTTATCAGCCCTAAAGCGCGTCATCACCCCGCTCCGGAATCGATAGGGTTCGGGGATATTCAAACGATTGGCACTTCAGCATTTTACGGAGCGTACGATTCGCTTCGCTGGTAGGGTGCCAAGACGTGGGTACGAGGTTCGGTGTATACCTTCCGGAGGAATTGGATAGAGAACTCGAGGAGTTGATGAAGGTGCTGGGAATCGATAGTAGGTCTAGACTTGTTCAGGAAGCTCTACGTCTATTCTTAGCTGAGCATAGGTGGAGGATGGGTGGGTACGTTGTTGGGATAGTGGGTGTTCTATACAATCACGATGTGGGTGATATAGATGCGGAGCTCACCGATATCCAGCACAGGTATCTAGATATCGTGGTCTCCTCGATGCACGTACATCTCGCAAGAGATAAATGCCTTCTAGCAATCGTTGTTCGAGGAGATGCTTCCAGGGTTAGGAACCTCGTTAACGAGTTGCAAGCCTTGAAAGGGGTGAAGATGTGTAGAACGCTTCTCTTCGCGTAGGGGATGTGAACATGTTGATACTGATACCGATACTGATAGGAATGATCCTAATATTCCTGGGAGTAACCCTGATGATCGTGGGCATGGCTAGGAACGTTCGTGCGAAAGCAGAGGGAGGTTTCGTTCTAGTGCTCGGTCCCTTCCCAATAGTCTTCGCAACGAATGTGCGCATAGCGAAGATCCTCCTCGTACTAGGCATAGTCCTAACGCTGATTAGCTTGTTAGCATTCCTAGTTCTAGCTACGGGGTGGAGGCCATGGATAAACTCTTCGAGCTCGGTCTCGTACTGATGATCTTGGGCATCGCGGTCATCGCTATAGGCTCGCTAGCCGTAATGCTTCTCCAAACACATCACGCTGCGGAAAGTACTCCCGTAGAAGGTGGTGGAGCTGTATGCATAGTCGTGTTCTTCGTACCCATATGTTTTGGCGCTGCATCATCGGGAACGATGTGGCTCGTTATGGTGTTAGCTATGGTGTTAACGTTAGTAGTGGTTGCGATCACGGCAGTGATGGCTCTAGAGTTCGTGAAGAAGACGAAGGTTCCTCCCTAGCCATCACGGTGCGAAGCTAGATGGTTGCCGCATCATTATTACGGGTTGCGTAGCTCTAGGAGAAGGCTTCAATGTGAAGAACGCTACGGCTAGGAGTATGTAGGCAACGAACAGTATTACGAAGCCTATCAGTACTACGATGAGTGCTGCACCTATCAAGATCAGCAACCCGGCTGTATCAAATAGCTTCTCTCCAGATACCTCTGCAAGAATGTTCAGCGCTCTTCTCCAGAATATCGCTGCTACGAGGATGAATACCCACGCAGCTATGAATGTTGCCACGACCAGTGTCAGAACGTCGAAGAGCGATGCAGTTGAATGAGGAGGTTCACCCATGTGTATCGTGATATGCATGTCGAAGAAGCTCGTCATCCCTACGATGAAGAGTGCAATCCCTATGACTACTCCCACGAGTTCGAGGATCAACGCTATGAGAGCGTTCCTAAAGATCTCTTCGTTACCGTAGTGCTCGGACAACGACTTTAGCGCTATGAGAATGAATACCAGTCCCACGATCTCAAGCAGCCATCCAACGTAAGGTACAGGACCTAGAATCATAAGTATGGCTCCTACTCCGCCCAGAATCTTCGCTGTATCGAAATCCATTTAATCCCCTCTACAATAGAACGGTTCAGTGCTATAAAACCAAGTTTTATTAGATAGCCGTCGCCAACCCGCCCCCGCTTCACGTACCCGCGTTACCGCGGGTATCTGCGGGGCGAGCGGGAGCCCCACTAACTACTTAGAATCTATGGAGTTCGTAACGGTATTTTAGCTCTAGCTATGGATCGCTACCAGTGCTCTGAAGGTACTTGGTAAGCTCTTCTACTAGTTTCGTAACCTGGTTGCTCTCCTCGTAGCTGTAGATCCTAACCGATGTTCGATCCCCGAGTAGGCTCTGTTCTAGTACTACAAAGAGATACGTTCCGTATACTTCGCTCGGATTGATCGTATTGCTACTGGAACCCTCGTTGTATATCTCTAGAACGCAGCTCGCGGATCCATTCAGTCTATCGCACTGAACCCTACCCTTCAGACCCATCGATTCTAGAACGCGAGGAAGCTTCTCGACAGCTCTATCGATGGATGCAGGGATCTCGAAGCTGTACTCGATACGACTCTCTTCCTCCGACATAGGAGACACGCACGTGAATCTCTCTGCACACAAGGCTCCCCAGCTCAACCCCTTAAAAAGCTGTGCGCTCGATGAGTTGATAACCCTCCACAGAAACCGTTATCGCACGGCCGCAGACTGCCGAGCGTTCTCGGCGGTATGAAGCGGCCGGTCGGGACCCCCTAAACATCTGTCTCGTTCTCGAGGAGCTTCCCGACGATCTCGATGCATTCGCTAGGATCGTTAACGATCTTCATTCTACCGAATCTTGCGTAGCGTAGAAGTGATGGTCTTAGAAACCTCTTGTCGGCTAGAACAACAATTGCTCGATCTCTAGGTGATCGAACAGCTCTTCCGATTGCTTGAGCCATTCGTACGCCGGCGATCATCTCGTGGTAATCTACTCCGTACCTACGCATCTCTTCGGTCAACCTCTTGGTATAGTCGTCGGGCTGTGGATAGGGTGCTCCAAGCACGGCAACGATCTTTATGAGGCTTCTACCGTTCTCGACGATCTCGACGCCTTCGCATAGCTTTCCTCCAGCAACGGCGTGGATTCCGAGCTTCGGTAGTTCTCGAACGATTTTCGTAACGGTTTCCATGGGAAGATCGTAGGTTTCGAAGAGAGAGTACTGTACTACGCTGCTTGGTAAGTACCTCCGTACGTTCTTCATGAAGTCGTAGCTTGGGTAAACGAAGAGCGCTACACCGCTCGGTAAAGCTTTCAGCAATCCTGTTACGAGTTCGGCAAACGTTCTGTACGTAGATTCGCTACGCTCGCGGAAACGTGAGCTTAGATTCCTCACCACAATTATTTCGTAGCACCTCCTGTATGCATCTACTACGCTTCGATCGAGTTCTACGAAGCGTACAGACTGTAGGAAGGAGAAGATCTCTCTAACCGTGGTACCCGACTGTGCTACCACGAAGCGAAACCTATCAATTATTTCTCGAAGAACCTCGAAGTTTCTGGGAAGGATAGCTATTCGCGGCGTAGGAGTTGAAGATACGTAGAGCTCGAATCTATGGTCTTCCAGCAACGAGAAGCTGTTCGCTACCGTAGGCAAGTAGCTTGTGCGCGTCATCGCCTCCTCGACGTTCTTACCCACCTCGGTCACGATCTTCATTCGTTGATCTACCGCAAGTTCGCGTAGCGTTTCAATGAAATCGTGGTCTATCTCGAGGCTTCGTGCATCCACGTAGACGTAGCCACGGTTAGGAACGTTCTTGGCTAGCTCAACCAATCTTCGAAGCGATGGAACTATCTTAGAGCCGCGATCTTTGAACTCCTT
>JAMOOB010000059.1 GCA_027066265.1 Desulfurococcales archaeon | reverse complement strand
CAGTTCTAATCCTTGATTTCTAAGGATTTCTAACGCTTCTTCGTACGTAATCCTCTTGATCGGGAGCTTAACATCTGGAGGATTCCATTTGAGTACTTCGAGCTCTCTCTTACACTCATTCTTTACAGCCTCGACTACTTTAGCAACAAGCATTTCCAAGATCTTCATGACATCGTGGTAGTCGGCGAAAGCCATCTCTATATCTATGCTTATGAACTCTGCTAGGTGGTAGGGCGTATCGCTTTCTTCAGCACGCCAAGCGGGGCCTATCTCGAACACTCTCTCAAGCGCACCCGCCAACATTTCTTTGTATAGCTGTGGGCTCTGAGCTAGGTACGCTTCCTTACCGAAGTATATCACGGGGAATAGTGCTGCTCCTCCTTCCGTTGCACTAGCGATGATCTTGGGAGTAAAGACCTCTACAAAGCCTAAAGACCGTAGGTACTGTCTTATGACGCGAAGCGCAGTGTCCTGTATCCTTATCACCGCAAGCATCTCAAGTCGACGTAGATCTAGCACACGTTCACGTAGACGTGTATCGAGATCTGCACTAACCTTACCACTAACGTCTAGGGGCAGAGGCTTATCCGCGATAGCTAACACATCTATCGCTTCAGGTACTATCTCGAATCCCTGAGGTGCTCTCGGATCCTTCTTAACTACCCCTACGACTCGAATAACACTTTCCGGAGACAGCTCTTCTACTATCTTCGCAAGCTCTGGATTAGAATCTCTAGAAACTGTTACCTGCACGATTCCGCATCCATCTCTAAGCAATACGAACTTCTTACCACCGAGATCACGGATTCTATGCACCCATCCAGCAACTACGACTTTAGAACCATCCATGTCCGGCCCTAGCTCACAACATCGATGTGTCTTGAACTTCGTTTCTAGAACCACTTAAACGCACCCTAGCACCTTTCATAGGTTAGATGTGGGAAAAATGCGTTCTTCGACCTCTACGTGAGCCTAATCCTGATGTCTTCGCCGAAGATCTCTTTGAATAGCTTCTCCAACGCTTCTATGCTCGCTGGAAGTAGCTTAGCATCGTATCTCGATATCCTTACAATGTGCTGAACCGTGCCGTCTGGAAGCCATAGAGAGTTCACGCCATTCACTCGTGCTGGAGCAACGATCTGAGCTATGACGAGCTTCATATCGTTAACCTTCTTAACAACCCTGATCTTCATCCCGAGCTTTTCGCTAAGAGCTCTCGCTAACTTCGTAAGCGTTTGCGTAGAAACGTTCTCAGGTACTTCGACCATCAACACAACGAAGCTATCGACGCGATAGCTCTTGATATAGGTACCATCCTTAAGCGCTCGAAACTCGGGGTTCTTCTCTTCGAGCTCAAGTATTCCACGCATTATCTCGACTTCGTAGTCTGCAACTACTCCCGACTCCACGAGCTTCCTACATCTCGGGCAAAGCACCCCACTCTTCAGGCATATGTGGTCGAGAGGCATCTTCATCGCTACAACGCCCCGCTGCTGCTTTACCTCGTACTGCAAGCTCGATTTCTCGAGGCTAGGATATAAGAATTATCCAGCGCAGATAGCGAACGCAACCTGTTTGTTAGTCGCTTATTAGGGTCGCGCAAAAGCTTCATTGAAGGAGGTGGTGCAGCGGTGGTAATACTCGATCCAGAGCTAATGAAGATCGTGGAAGCACGAGTGCTAAACAAGAAGGTTTGTAGAAGGTGTGGGGCACTCAATCCACCCTCTGCTACGCGATGCAGAAGATGCCGAAGTGATAACCTCAGACCGAAGAAGAAGGAGGTTAGCAAGAAGTAGCGTAATACGAGGTGTTGTCTACTGAGCTTCACTCTTACACACTTAGCTAAAGCGCTTTCTGCACTTAGGAAGGAAGGAATAGATGGTATCATCGTTGGCGGTACTTGTCTATACATAGCGTTGAAAAAGAAGGAGCTAGAGGGAGACATAGACCTCTTCGCCACGACCATAAGCCCTCTCGTAGACGAAGATCGAATACGCGAAATCGCTTATCGTAACGGATGGAGCGTTGGCTACACAGAGCTAGGAACCCCCTCGATAACTATGAACATCGACGGCGTTGACGTGAGGGTAGATCTCTACGAAAACATCCTGGACTTCTACATACCATCACAATTCTTCGATGTATGCAAAAGAAGTATTTGCGTAGAAGGCGTGGATATAGCATACATCGCTGTTGAATGCTGGGCTGTATTGAAGGCTAAGAGAGGTTCCTATAGCGATCTAGCTGCTTTATCGATGCTGAAGCAGTTCGTAGATTCGAAAGAATTGGCTTTCGACCTAAACCTCGTAAAGAACGTTTCCAAGATGTTTGAGGAAGAAGAAAAATACATTCTTGATAGACTACGAAGCGTTGGGTTCAAAGTTTAGCTAAGACCGACGATCTTTTCGAGTGTTGGAATCACGTAGTCTAGCCCTAGCTTCTGTAGAGTACTTTTCTTAGGAACGCCTCTCTCGTCCCAACCTCGTAGCTCGTAGTACATGCTAAGCATTTTGTTGAACTGTTCGTAGTCTAGGGCTCTACCCGCTAGCGGACCCTTAGTCAATGGTTCTTTGAACCAGCGAGCTGGAGGCATATCCATATCTCTACTCCACGTACCATGCTCACGAATCCAGAACGCTCGTATCAATGTGTAGATACGGTCGGCAACGTTGTAGACGTAGTTCATATCGATAGAGACTCCCGTTACCGCTTTGAAGACCCTTAGGTATAGATCTAGCTCTAGACCTAGCTCTACCCAGGGCAATCTACATGCAACCAAGGATTCGAAGAATCCTCCTCTAATCCTCTGAAGCTCTATCACTTTCTCGACTTTTTCACGTGTGTATCCAAATCTGTCCGTACGTATCTCCCAGGAGATGACCCACGCATCTTTGTGATGCGCCCCTATAGGCGAGGTTGCGTATGCCAATGCCATTCCTGGAGCTGCATGACAATCGTACGCAGAGATCTCTAGACCCTTGACATGCATTGCAAACTCCTTTCCACCGATCTTCTCCGAAACCCTCTTTACCCCCTCGGCAAGTAGGTTGCCAATACCTCTCCTGTAAGCAATATCGGTTACGAGTTCCCGCATTTTATTGAAGTCTCCCCACTCGAGTTTCTCATCCTTGAGCAAACCTTTCTGCGAAGCTTCTATCGCGAATCCAAGAACGTTTCCAAGCGATATCGTATCGATACCAAGCTCGTCAGCAAGCCTATTCAGAACCGCAACCTTGCCTAGATGACCCAGCCCTATGTTTGAACCCAGCATCGCTACGTTCTCGTAGTCTACCTCGGCGTACTTGCCTTCAGCATCTAGAACAACGTTTCCGCACGGCATTACGCACTGCGGACAGCTCCTCTTAGCTACCTTCATCGCTTCCATCGCGTATCCATCGATGTTCCTCCACTCGTCGAATACACCTTCGCGGAAGTTCATCGTTGGCAGTACCGATGCGTTTTGGCTCCACTCGATGGTGGCCATAGTTCCTTGTCTTAGCCACATACCGTACCCAGGACTCGATCTAAGCTTCGTGGAAGCCTCTACGAAGAGCTTCCTAACCTCATTGGCATCCGCTACCGGAACCTCT
>JAMOOB010000058.1 GCA_027066265.1 Desulfurococcales archaeon | reverse complement strand
CGAGGATGTAGATCAGCGAAACGATCACCATCCTGAACCGTAGCGCGTCGATCGTGGGATATCTCGAAGACGCATTGATGTGCCTCATTGCTTGGATCGACACATCTCTTCGTTGAAGCGCATGAAGAACAGCTCCCTAAGTCTAGAACCGTGCCTCAGATCGTAATCTTCTAGAATGCTGTATATGCACGTCTTCTTCACGATCCTCGTTATGGGCAGTTCCCTGAGTATCGATGCATAGATATCTTTCTCTTTGATCGGTGAGCACACCTCGTCGAGCTTATCGAGCAACTTCGTAAACGTATCGAAGTACGTTCCGTACCTCTTCCTAACTTGGCGTAGGAGAACCCTGTAGCTTAGTGCCTGGAAGAGGTCGTACCACGCGAGCATCGTTATCGAGGCGAAGTAAGGAAATAAGCACCATGGAGCTAGCACCGAAACGATTATCCTATGATACAGATCCGCTCCGCTAGCTAGGAACCAGTAGATGACTGACCAAACCAAGCCGTTGAAAACGATGAGGATCCACGCAAGGCGATTGCTACGCACAGAGCTACACGCTATGGATATCGCGATTCCTCGCATCGTATCGAGGTTCCTCGCAACCTCATCGAGAAGATGCTCGAGCTCGCCATCCATAGGCATCGCCGGATCCATTTCTCTAGGATCCTCCTAACCTCCTCGAGCTCTTTAAGCGCGTCACCCCCCGCTATTGTTTGTTAGCAAAGCAACCGCGTTAGCTATACGTATTATTGCATGCATAATGGTTCGGTGCTTATCCCAGAGTCTCCAACTTCGTACTCTACACCTTTGCAACACACTTAACGTACTATCGACTCGCAATCTGTTTATAGATAAAGATTTTATACCTTAACCATCTATATATTTCTCGGGTGGAGCAAATGTCCACGCCCACAATGTATCTCGAAATCGTGAAGTGCGTGAATCAGGTTTTGAGCTACCTAGGTTTGGAGAGTAGAAAGTGTGAAGCGAGGATCTATGTTCTGTCGTATCCATCTAAATATACCGTAGAGGCGATTCTGCCAAGGATGTTCTCGGATGTTCTAGGTTTGCCACTAGCTGTATGGATCTTCGACGTGGTTCGCGAAAACGGTCGCGATCCTAGCGAGGTAAATAGGTTCAAATGGTTATTGAGAACCCTCGAGTTCTCCGACGGGACTGAGTACATAGTTATTCTATGGATCGCTGTTCGGCATCCAAGCGAAGAAACTATCTCTAAACTACTTCAATACGGTTTGAAGATGAGGGATCTTGGCGAGAAGAAGGTGTTCGTAGGGATCTGGTCTGTTGGTAATATACGCATTGAAACAGTACTACGTGATCTAGAGAAGTACGTGAAGTATCTAATCGATGAGATCAGATCCATTGTTGCACAAACATTTTCGTGAGAATCTACGACAAAATGGAGAATCCTCACCGAAGAGCAAGTGGAGAGAAATGTTCAACTAAATTTCTTTGACTAGCCACATAGAATCATATAAGTTTATACAAAGAGGTGAACCCACCGTTTTCCGCTGGAGGATCATCTACTGATCGCTATTACTATAGTGGCGAGGAGGTAGAGCGATAGCACCATTAGCACCCTGAGTAACGTTGTGATTACGTACATAGTACTCACCTTTATCTACCGTCTATCCATTTGGAGAGGATCTTCCTCGCCTTCTCTATCTCTTCGAGTGCTTCCTCTCTACGGTTCTGAGCTATGTATGCTATAGCGTTCGCTATATACTGGAGCGCTTGCGAGAGATCCTTCGTGTAGGGATTCGCTCTGGAAGCTAGCTCGGTCTCTATGCGTGCAGAACCCTTCCTGTAGTCCCACCTACCTATCGCGATGGCTACCGCTCCGTAGATCGCGACGAAGATCAGCGCGTAGAGAACGAAGTACGTCAAGCTCTTCGGCACGCCGAGTATTCCTACGAGCAACAACGTGTAGGTTACTGTGACGTAGTTGATCATCGATAGAATCATCGATGTGTAGGTACCGTGAGCTCGGCGGAAGTACGTCCATAGACGCAGAACCCTGTTCACGACTCGGCTACTACGTTCCTTCTCAATTGTTTTTCTAGATGATTTCGATCGTTGCATGGCTACCTCACGTCTAGCCACACGTGTATATGTCTAGGATTCTTCTCGTCGACGACTCTCTCAACCTCGTAGTATCCGTAAGGCTTCAGCTTGTCCATGATTTTCTCGAGCTCTTCTTCGCCTAGATGAACTTCGAGAAGGATCGCGGGTCTGTGTACCGCTATCAACTTTTCCGCTCCTTTAATGACGCTGTGCTCCGCTCCTTCAACGTCGATCTTCATGATATGTACAGGTATCCTTACAATATCGTCGAGCCGTGCACAGAACCTATCGATACGTGCTACGGCTACCGAATCGTTTCTTGGTAGCAACGATCCGTGATCGGATCGATTATAGATTGTGAACCTTGCAACGAAGTTCGCATTCGCAACACATACGTTCAGTAGCACTATCCTATCCTCTACGCTGTTCAGAATAGCGTTCCTAAGAAGGTACTCAGCATTGCGAGGATCCGGCTCGATCGCGATCACGAGACCGTTGATGCCCCTATCCTTCATCGTTTTCGCTACTCGAATAGCGTAGCTACCGATGTGAGCACCGACATCGAGAACGTTTATTGGTATACGTCTACGTTCATACTCTGAAAGGATCTCCATCGTCCATCTAAGGTAGTGTGTTTCGTGTGGATAGATACAGATCCTCAGACCGTCGTCGAAACCTTCGAAGAGTAGACCATCGTACGAAATGAACGTTGCTTTGCCTATCAAGTCGAAGGGCTGTCTAAGGGGATCGATGCTCTTCCCGAGCCATCGACAGACTTTCCTTGCTAAACGGTTGAGTACGAACTTGGTCTTGTTCTCGATTCCGAGAACGCTGCATCCATATCTATGTACCAGTATTTTGTCGAGTCTACCGAGCATTATCCCACCAGGGCGTACCATCGGTAGAGGAGCTTGGTTCTCCAACGCATGTATCCCCGCTTCAATCCTTCCCTCCATCCGTAGACCCTCATCGATAGGTAGAGGTTCAGCGGTAGCCCTGCGAGGGTTCTGAGGAAGCGCTTAAGCCTGTAGCCAAGGTTGCTGGGCTCGATGCCGTACTTCTTCGCGAGCGTTGCCATCCATTTCAGCTCTTCTCGAGGTAGGAACGTATCCCAAGGATTGTAGTGGATGCAACCGGTGCGTAGCACAACGGCTTCGTATCCTTTCGATAGTATGTACTTCAGTATGTACCAATCCTCGAAGACGTGGAGCTCCGGCGGTATCCTGATTCCTTCGAGTGCCTCTCGTCTGTGGAGTGTGTCGTGCTCTCCTCCACGCCTAAAGAACTCGTCTACGAGGTACTTCTCGTAGTTGATACCGAAGAACTCCAGCCACTTCTTTCGGAACGGTGTTCCATCCCAGTTGATTCCCCAGATAATACCGATCCTAGGATTCTCTATGTATTGTTTCGCTTCCTCCCACCATCCAGGCTGGAGAACCACGTCGTCGTCTACGAACATCAGCCACTCATCGCTAGTGTTCTCGAAGAAGATGTCTATAGCGGT